>CAZFUG010000057.1:0-10749 GCA_964522035.1 uncultured bacterium | reverse complement strand
CTTTTCTGCGGTTAAAATAATTATTATCTGTTCAATACAACCTCAATAAAGCAAATCGCACAGATGGCTCAGGGCAATTTGCGTCGGGGGGGGATTGTATGGTATTTTATCGGCACTCATGGCCAGCCGGCAACCCCGGCGCCGCAGAAAGGGCAACTGCATGACCATTTCCCTGAAGTCGCCACAGGCATTTAAAGAAGCCTGTAAAAAGATAAAAATGCTGCTTTTCGACTGCGACGGCGTTCTTACCGACGGCCGCATCGTGCTTGGCAGCAACGGTTCTGAAATGAAATTCTTCTCAACCGTCGATGGCCTCGGAATCAAACTCTGGCACGACGCCGGTCTGATGGCGGGCAGCATTACCGGCCGCAGCTCTGAAGCGCTCGAAAAACGCGCCGCTGAACTTAAATTCGAAGAACTGCACCAGGGCATTGCCCTGAAAGGCAAAGTTCTCGCCGAAATTCTCGAACGCCGCAACCTTAAAGCCGAAGAAGTCGCCTATATCGGTGACGACGTCAACGACCTGCCGGTCGGCACCCGCGTCGGCCTGTTCTTTGCCCCGGCCAATCATCACCCGTCGATCCGCCCCTATACCGATTACATTCTCGATGCCGATGGCGGCCACGGGGTCATTCGCGAGGTCGTCGACATCATTCTCGGCCACAAGGGCCTGATGGAAGACCTGATCAGAAAATACATCGAATCCTGATGATGCGCGATCAAATGAAAACCCTGAAGCGCACGGCGCGCTATCACCTGCTGAGCACGCTGGTCAAAATGATGACCCGCCTGCCGGCCACTGCTGTGCCAAAACTGCGGCGCCTGCTGATGAAGGTTTTCCCGCTGGTATTCGCGCATCAGCTGCGCCGGGCCGACGAGCTGCTGCCGGCCGAATTCGCCGAATCTAAAGACAAAATTCTGCGCCGCATGATCGAGAACCAGGCCCAGACAATTCTTGAAGTATTCTTTTACGAAAAACTTGTCGATCACAACCCCGGCTTCATCAAAGTCGTCGGGCGCGAACATCTTGAAGAAGCCACAAAAAAAGGCAAAGGCATCATCATCCTCTCAGCCCACTTCGGCAACTGGGAAGTAATGGGCTACGAGCTGCGCAAAATGGGCCTGCCACTGCACGTGCTTGCCAGACCGCAGGCGGTCAATCAGATGACCGAATTCATGAACAGCTTCAGAGAGCGGCGCGGCGTAAAAGTGATCATGGAAAAAAGCATCACCGAATCGCTGAAACTGCTGCATCAGGGCAAGACAGTCGGTATGCTTTCTGATCTCAATGCCCGCGAATGGGGCTATCAGGTAGAATTTTTCGGGCGCAATGCCTCTTTTTACAGTTCCCCGGTCATTCTCTCGGTGCGCAGCGGCGCGCCGCTGATTCCGTCGTTCACTGAACGCCAGCGCGACGGCAGCCTGCTTTTGCGTTTCGAAGCCCCGATCATCTGGGAAAAGGGCGAAAGCATGCGCCAGCGCGTGCAGAAATACGTCAGGCGTTACGAAGAAGCTTTCAGGCGCAGGTCCGACCACTGGTGCTGGTTCCACGAACGTTACGAACATGCCGCCCTCGGAAGGACAGACTGAAGCTTATGGTCAAGAACATACTGATGAGTTTCTGGTTCTGGGGTCTGCTGCTGGCCGGTTTCATTGCCATCATCCTCTGGGATGACAAAATAGAAGAGGGCATAAAAGGCGCCTACGTAAAGCATCGCATGATGCTCAAAGACGTCAATTTCAGTCAGGTCGAAGGCGGCTTCGAACACGCCCGCATGTTCGCCGACATCTGCGAAATGGATGACAACCAGAACAATATCGACGCGACCAATATCCGAACTATTTTCTATAAACAGAATGTCGCGACCTGGTCGGGCTGGCTGCTGGCCGAAAAAGGTCTGAAAAATCCGTTCGAAGCAAAATTCTGGGGTGATGTACGTGCCTGGAACACCGAACGCGAAAGAATCAGAACTGAAGAGATGCGCTATTATCTGAACCGCAAAGAACTGCACAGTCAGAAGCCGGTCACCATCTGGAAAGACGACGCAATTATCACCGGCCTCGGAATGAGTTATAATACCCAGACAAAAGAAGCGAGCATCAACCAGCAGGTAGTTATCAGAATCTGGGATAAAAACGCTTCGCAGACCGCAAACGCCTCGGAGGGCAACATGATTAACGGAGTTCCGGCAGCGCCACCGATCGAGAATCTGTTGCTGCCTATTCGCAACCTCAATGCCACACCGACCGCTGCAGCAAATGCCGCTACTGCGTCTGAGTCTGCTGCCGTGCCCGCTTCAGATAGCGCCGCAACAGAGATAATCACGAATCAAACCGGGAACAAGCAACAATGAACCTGAACCGCTTTAAAAAACTAGCAACCGGGCTGTTTTTCTGCCTTCTGGCAACGACAGCTTCGGCCATAACCACAGTAACAGCCGGCGATATGGTCATCACCAGCAAGCTGATGACCTTTCACAACAATATCTATGTCGCCCGCGGCGGCCTGAAAGCCGAGCAGAAAGACTCGACTCTGACGGCAGACCGCGGCATCTACGACCGTGATCTCGAAATAGTCAAGGCGATCGACAACGTCAAGGTCGAGCAGCCCGGTTCGACTCTGACCTCTGACTATCTCGAAGCTTACGTCAAAGAAGACCGCATTCTCGCCCGCGGCAACCCGAAACTGGAACGCATTGTCGAACGCGCCAGCCAGGACCCGAACAGTGAACAGAAAACCAAAAAAACGCGGGTGATCCTTACCTGCAACGAAGTCGAAGCGTTTCAGAAAGAAAAGCGCTTTATCGCCAAGGGTAATGTGCGGGTTATCGAAGTTGCCTACCGCGAGGGCGAAACTGAAGAAGAAGCTGCCGAAAACGAGAAAGAACCGGTTTCTGACCTTATCTGTGAAACGCTCGAACTTTTCTCTGACGAAGACAAGGCGATCGCCCGCAATAACGTCGAAATCATCACTGAAACCCTGCGGGCCACCGGCGATAAGGCGATTTATCTGAACAAGGAAAACCGCATGATCATCGTCGGCCATGCACACGCCTTCCAGACTTCAAAAGAGGCCGGCACCAACGCTGAACAGGTTTCTGAACTCTATGCCAACAAAATAATCTATTACCCTAACGAAGAGCGCACCATAGCGGTCGGCAACGTTCACGCCACCGTCTACCCCGGCAGCGGCGGCACAAAAAGCAAAGACAAAGATAAAGACAAGGATAAAAAGAAGAAAAAGAAAAAGAAGAGCGGTGCCACGGCCGATGATGACGCAGCAGAAGTCGCCGCCGACAATGAACTGAGTGAAGACCGCATGCCTGCAGCAGCAGGTGAAGATGCAGCAGCAGTTCCGCCCGGCATGCCGCCCGGTAACTACACGAAACTTGCTGGCGAAGACGGCGTCATTGAAGCCACAACCGAAGAAGAATAAACATGAACACCCAGGAAACCAGCCAGATTCAATCAACAGTCACACCGATCACCGCACCGCTTGACGAGATTGTCGTTCATTCGGTCTGCAAAACCTACAAGGGCCGCAAGGTAGTCGACAATGTTTCGTTGAACATAAAAAAGGGCGAAATCGTCGGGTTGCTTGGTCCCAACGGTGCGGGCAAAACCACCACCTTCTACATGGTCGTCGGCCTGGTAAAGCCCGACAGTGGCAAAGTTACCTTCAACGACCGCGATATCACACACAAGGCAATGTATCAGAGAGCGCGCATGGGCATCGGCTATCTGCCCCAGGAAGCCAGCGTCTTTCGCAAACTGACAGTACGCGAAAATATCTGGCTGATTCTTGAAGGCATCAATATCAGCGACAAAGAACGCAAACAGCGTCTCGACAAGCTGCTGACAGAGCTCAATATCGGCCGCATTTCAGACAGCCTTGGCTACTCACTCTCTGGCGGCGAACGCCGGCGCGTCGAAATTGCGAGAGCCCTGGCAGCCGAGCCAAGCTTCATTCTTCTCGACGAACCATTCGCCGGCGTCGACCCGATCGCGGTCCAGGACATTCAGAGCATCGTGCTCGAACTGCAGAAAAAGGGGCTCGGTCTGCTGATAACTGACCACAATGTGCGTGAAACCCTCGCAATCGTCGACCGGGCCTATATTCTCAGTCTTGGCAAAATTCTCGTCTCGGGCACTGCCCAGTATGTCGCCCAGGACGAAACCGCCCGCAAATTCTACCTCGGAGACCGTTTCCAGCTCGACCAGATTGAGAAGTTCAGCCAATGACCTACATCTTTGTTCTGGTCGTAATCAGCGGCATTATCGCCTATGTCGGTGACTGGCTAGGCACGCTGGTTGGTAAAAAACGTCTGACGATATTCGGCCTGCGCCCGCGCATCACCGCTCTCGTTGTCGCCATTTCAACCGGTATTCTCATAACCCTGCTGACTCTCGGGGTCGCGGCCGCCCTTTCCGAAGATGTGCGCACCGCGCTCTTTTCCATGGACACCATCCGTCAGGAAATCGACAAGCTGCAGGCCGAAACCCGCGGTCTGGTAGAATCACGCAATCGCCTCGAACAGGAAAAGAAAGCTCTGAGCGATGACGTTGCCCGGCTTACCTCACAGGTACGCATCAAAGAAACCGAAAGCGTCGTCTTCAGAAAGGACGAACCGCTGGCAGTCTGCGTTATCACCGCCGGGCGCCGCCCCGAAGAGGTGATGAAAGAGCTCACCACCCTGGTCATCAACCTTACCGACAAAGTGCGTCGCCGCGGTGTCCAGGTTAAAGACGAGATCGAGTTCTTCACCGAGAACAAGGAACAGCTCGGGCAGATGGCGAACCATATTTCGAGCTCGACACAGGACCTGGTAGTCGGTGCGGTAGCTGCAGAGAACATCAACGCCGGCGAAGAGCTCGGTAATGTCAGGTTTCTTGTATTGCCCAACAATCTGATTTTCACGAAAAATCAGGAAATCGCCTCGGTCGAGATCGATGGCCGGGCCAAACGCGGTGATATTGCCCTCAATCTGAAAAACTTCATGGACGAAATCAACCAAGAGGTCGTTAACCTCGGCATGATCGCCAACCCGCTCACGGGCCGCTTTGGTGACATTTCGTCGGAGTCGATGATCTCTTTCTATGACATGGTCAACCGCATCAGCGAACTGAACCGAAAAATCGTGCTGATAGCCGTTGTTCCAGAAGACACTTATGCTATCGGACCGCTCGACGTCTCGTTCAGATTCGAAGAACCGGGCGAAAACGACGATAAACCCGACAACGGTCAATAATGGTTGCGCCCGAGGCCCGGGCGGATTATTCTTGTCTGTAAACCATCAGGGGGCTTGCATTGAAAACCGGAAGATTTGACGTCGATATTCTCCACGAAGGGCAGATGCTCGTCGATGGCGGCATAGCCTTTTCCGGTATTCCGCGCAGCGAATGGGAAACCTTTGCGCCGCCTGACGAACGTAACCGGGTGCGCTTCGGGCTGAATCAGCTGCTCGTGCGCGGCACCGGCATCAACCTACTCATCGATACCGGTATGGGCAATAAAATGCGGCCGCGCAAACGCGAAATAATGGGACTTGGTTCGCCTTCGGCGCTTCACGACAACCTCGCCCGTTTCGGCCTCAAACCCTGCGATATCACGCATGTGGTGTTCACGCACCTGCATTATGATCACTGCGGCGGCGCAACCGAAGCTGAAGGCGATGAAATACTGCCGACTTTCAAAAACGCCATGTATTTCGTGCAAAGAGAAGAATGGGATGCGGCAATCAATCCGAACGAAATTTCGCGCAGCAGCTACTGCATTCACGATTTTCTGCCCCTGCAGGAAAGCGGACGTCTTAAGCTTCTCAACGGCGACCTCGAAATCGCTGCCGGGATTTATCTTGAAGTCAGCAGCGGCCATACGGCCGGGCATCAGATAGTCAGAATCATCGACCGAGAGCTTCGGGTGATTTTTCCGGGCGATATCTGCCCCACCCCGTTTCACCTGCCTCCAGACCGGCGCGAAGCCTTCGACCTTTTTCCGGCCGACACCATTGCCGCCCGGAAAATGCTGCTCAAGCGCAGCAGTCGTGCCGACACCCGCGTCGTTTTTTCGCATGCGGCTGAAGCCGGATTTTATCGAATAGAGCAGAAACAGAACGGCTTTGAAGCCATGCTGTGTCATGAAAACTGAAAGAATAGCCATTCTCGCCAATGCCGCCTCGCGCACCCTTAACCGCGCCGAACTTGCGGCGGCGGCCAGTCATATCAACCGCTTTTTACCGTGCGAAATAATCTTTACCACCAGCATCGAAAATGCCTGTGAAACCGCTCATCGACTTTCTGCCGACCCAGCCTGCCTGGTAGCTGCCTGTGGTGGCGATGGCACGATTCATACGGTCACCAACAGCGTCGTGCCCGAAGCGGTAACCGGCATCATCCCTGCCGGAACCGCGAATGTCATTGCCCGCGAGCTCGGGATTCCGGTGCAGATGCGCGAAGCTGGCAAGCTGCTGTTAACCGGTGCGGCGCAGAAGAGCGATCTCGGCACCTGCAATGGCCGCAAATTTATTTTTGTCGCCGGCATCGGCTTTGACGCCGTTGTTGCCGGAGCGGTTTCACCGACTCTTAAAAAGCTGTTTGGCCGCTATGCCTACCATATCACCGGTCTGCAGCAGTTCTGCTTTTACCGTCCGCCAACTCTGAGAATCAGGGTCGATGACAGTTCTGAAGAATTCACCGGACATTTTGCCATTTTCGCCAACATGCGTCGCTATGGCGGCGATCTTTTTTTCGCTCCCGACGCCCGTTACGACGACGGAATACTGAACATGGTTCTCGTTGAAGACTTCAGCATGCGCACGATGCTGCGACTGCTGAATTTTGCCCGACGTAACGGCCAGAAGCCACAGCATGGCGTCAGAACCCTGACCGGTCGCAAATTTCACGTAAGAACCTCGGAACTAACACCTTACCAGCTTGACGGCGAAGTTTTCGCCGCCGCTTCTGAATTCACGATCGGTCTGGCAGAACACCAGGCCCGCTTCATTACCAGCTGATGGACTACCTAACCCTGATCTGGACAATAATACAGCTGCTGCTGATTTTTGCGGCGGCAGCCGGGGCAATCTGTCTGATCATCGGCCTGTTTCACCCGATCACGGTCAGCCTTAAACTCAGGGCCTCGCAACTGGGGCAACGTGGCGAAGTCTGGGGCAGCTATCTGTTCGGGATTGTTAAAATCGGCGTCATCGCCACCCCGCACAATCAGGATGTCGCACTGAAGATTCTCTACTGGCAAAGATTTCTGCAGCGCAACCGGCGGCAGAAGCCGGCGCGACCGCAGCCGCCCCCGGCTGCACCATGGCAGGCAGGCCCTGAATCCTCAGCCACACAGGAATCGGCAGAAAAATCCATAACGCCAGAACAGACCACGACCGAAACTGCAGCAGAAACAATCAGACCTGCCGCGCAACCAACCGCTGCCACTGGCGAAAAAACCGAAAAAAAACCTGCAGAAATCAGCCGAGCAGAAAGTGTCTCTGAAATAAAGCCTGACATCAAGCCGGTTTCTAAAACCGACACTGAAAAAGAGGCAGAGAAAAAGTCTGTGCCTGAAACAGTGAATGAACCAGAAACAAAGCCTGAGACTGCAAAACCCCATCAAACAGATACCAGCATTAAAACTGAGAGCAGGACTGAAACTGAATCTTCCAGCTCAATCAGAGCTGAGGCCGGAGTTAAGACCGAAGCCGCCACTGGTTCTGACAGCGAGACAGCAGCGCAGGAGAAGGCCAGGCCGTCTGACCCCGGCCCTGTTACCCGTCCACAGCCCGTTGACGTCACTCCTGTAGATGTTACCCCTCTGAAGCCAGTTGCAGAAGTGGCGCGGGAACAAAAGGCAGCCGAAAAATCAGAAGCGGCCGCAAGCGCCACAAGCGATGACCAGACAGGGAAAGCGGCAGCGACCGGCAGCGACTGGCGCGCCCGCGCCCGCCGTTTCCGCAGAGATCTGAATAACCGCTATCAGCAACTTAAACGCTACATCAGGCTGTTCATGCGCAAATGGCAGATTGTCTGGCCGATTCTGCAGCGTTTCTGGGCCCGCGGAAAAAAGGGATTCAGTCTCGTCGATCCGACTCTGAAAGTTCGCTACGCGCTGCATGAGCCCTATATTACCGGTATGTTTCATGGCAGCATCTCGATTTTTTCAGGGCTGGCGGCTCAGTTCGGCCTGAACTTCATTCCGGTGCCGAGTTTTGGCGAGCCCTGCATCTATGCCCGCGGCCACGTCACAGCTGTCGTAAGGCCATGGCGCTTTCTCGCCGCAATGCTGGGGCTGCTGCTCGAACGGGATCTGTACCGCGAGGCCTGGCAGGCATTCAGGTGGTACCGTGCCCGCAGGCACCAGGCATGAAAAAAATGTTTTTTTCGCTGTTGGTTTCTGGTAAGATATTCACGAAACTCAGGAGGTTCTAACACCAATGGCTATTGATGCATTGATCAAGACTGTTCTTTCCGAACTGAAAGTTGCAATTAACTCCAAAACGGTTATTGGTGAACCTACCACCTTCAAAAACTGGACGGTGATTCCGGTTACGCGCGTTTCGTTCGGCTTTGGCGTAGGCGGCGGCAACGGGAAAAACGACAGCGCAGCCTTTGGCGGCGGGTCGGGCGGTGGTGCGACCATCGAACCGGTTGCCTTTATCGCCATCAACGAAAAGGAAGTCAAACTGATTTCGCTGAAAGAAAAAGAAACGATCTGGGAGAAGATTCTCAAGCCAGAAGTCGGCGAAAAGATATACAACAAACTGATGGGAATCGCTGACGCCCAGGATGCGGCGCCGGTTTCGACCACTGAAGGCGAGAAACCCTGATTTTTTCAAATTTGACTGAATTCTCTCAGAGAGGGAGTGGTTACTATTATCGACATTCTTAAACAGATTCCGTTATTTCAGGGCCTTGAAGAGCTTGACCTGAAGAAGATTTCTGAAGTTGTCAAACAGCGCACGCTGCCAGCCGGTACCTGCCTGTTCAAGGAAGGCGACCACGGTGACGCCTTTTACCTGCTCAAAGAAGGCACTGTCGAAGTCTATAAAAACGACAACGGCGCCGAAAAGCTGGTTACAAAGATTTCTCACAGCGATGAAAGCAACTTTTTCGGCGAAATGGCCCTCATTGAAGGGGTAGCCCGTAACGCCACGATCAAAACCGCTTCAGAGTGCAAAGTGCTCGAAATCGACAAGGTCAATTTCGACATGCTGCTGCGGCTCAATTCATTCATCGCCCTGCGCATCATGACGGCACTCAGCCGGCGCCTGCGCAAAGAAGCCGCCCCACCGAAGGCCGAAGAAAAATGCGGCAAGATCATCACCTTCTTCGCTCCCAAAGGTGGAGCCGGAAAGAGCGTCATTGCCGCCAACCTGGTTGCCGGCATTGCCAAGCTGACAAAAAAATCGGCCCTGCTGATCGATCTCGACCTGCAGTTCGGCGATCTGGCATTCATGCTTGGGCTCAAGGGCAAAAAGACCATTGCTGATGTCGTCGAAGCAGACCCGTCGAACCCCGAAGATCTGAAAAAGTTTCTCTCCGATCACCCGCTGGGTTTCAGCGTTCTGCCGTCGCCAATCAAGCCTGAGCAGTCAGAAATGGTTAACTCGAATCATCTGCGCAAGCTTGTCAAAATTGCCCAGAAGGCTTTTGACTACATAGTCATCGACACGCATTCCCTTTTCCAGGATCTCACGATCAATGCTCTCGATATTTCTGACCTGATCTGTCTGGTCATGGCCCCGGAAATGAATCACATCAAGAGCATGCACGTCTGCGTCAAGGTCATGGAAACCCTCAAATATCCGACCGAAAAGATCCGCATGATTCTCAGCCGCGAAGACTGTGTATATGCTAAACCGCGCACTGATATCGAAACTGCCTTGAAGCGCAAATTCGACTTCACCCTGCACGACGACTGGAAAAGCGCCTCAGAAATGATCAACGACCAGAAGACCATTTTCGACAGCGATACCCAGTCGACTTACCGGTCTGGTCTTGTAACCCTGATTGCCGGTCTGACCGGCGAAAAGCTCGAAGATGCACCAAAAAGCGGTCTGCTCGGCTCGATCAAAAAGCTGTTCGGCTGATCTCTCTGACTTAACGCATAACGCATAAAAAAAACACGCCCCGTTCAGCGGGGCGCGTTTTTTTTATGCTGTCTGACGCCTGATTTCCCAGAGCATATGAGGCAATTGCGGTAATATCAGTCGGGTAGCGGCAAGCCTGACAGCCTTGCTGCTGCCAGGCAGGCAAATAAGCATTTTACCAGAAGCCAGGCCAGCGGTGGCACGACTCAACATCGCAGCCATACCAATCTGCTGGTATGAAATCAGTCTGAACAACTCACCGAAACCGTCGAGTTCTTTGCTGAAAAGGCGGCGAGCGACTTCGACCGTGCCATCGCGGGCGGTCAAGCCGGTACCGCCAGTGGTTACAATCGCATCGAGATCAGGCCGGCACAGCCATGTCTGCAGGGCAGTCATCATCAGATCAGGGTCTTCTTTGACAACCTCATAGGCGGCTATTGTATGCCCCCCGGCTTTTAAAACGTCCTGCAGGATTGCGCCTGATTTGTCATCAGCCTGAGAACGGGTGTCAGAAAAGGTCATCACCCCGATTTTGAGGCTGGCGGCGGCCATTTTTTCATGTTCGCGGTGTCCCATGTTTTACCTCAGTGACGGTTCCCGGTCGGTCGCTGCAGGCGCACCGGCGGGCTGACTGAACGGGCGATTTCAACCAGTT
>CAZFUG010000056.1:12574-20119 GCA_964522035.1 uncultured bacterium | reverse complement strand
GAACAGGCCGAGAAGCTTGGCGAAAACAGAAGCGTCAAGATCAGAGTATTTGGTAACGTTTTCAAACCCGACCAGAAGTATCCGACCGGCGCTGTTCAGGTCAGAAGCTTCAAGGTTCTCGAACAGGCTCCGGCTCCTGCCGAACCCGTAGTTGAACCGGCTGCCGAACCAGAACCCTATGTTGAACCAGAACCAGTTGCTGAACCCGTAGTTGAAGAACCGCAGGCTGAACCGGCTCCGGTTGCTGACACCGAAACCTATGATGAAGAACCGGTTGCTGATAATAACGATGCCGCCGCCGCCGATGAAAAGACCTATGTGGTCAAATCTGGCGACACTCTCGGCAAAATCAGCAAATCCGTATATGGCACCTCCGGCCAGTGGAAGAAGATTGCCGAACATAATGGCATCACCAATCCCAAACTTCTCAAAGTCGGCATGACCCTCAGAATTCCCTGATGTTCAACCAGGCAGCATTCTGAAGTTTTTCAGAATGCTGCCTTTTTAATTTCTGAAGGATAAAATACTGGAAAAGATTATCAGGGTATGATAGTCTGCTCTGCAGTAAACTTGTCTGCCCAACAGGAGGAAATCATAATGAAAAACGTCGAAATGAACATCGAAGGCAATATTCTCACCATCAAAGTTGATCTTTCCAAGGAATTCGGTATGTCATCTTCTGGAAAATCACTCATCATCGCAACCACCGAAGGCAACTACGCTATCCCGGGCCGCGATGAAAAAGTCGGTCTCAACGTTTATCGCAAAAAATAAGTGTTGAGCTTTTTCAACGGTTCTTGCCGGCGCCTCTTGTTTCAGAGGCGCTTTCTTGTTTTTTCCGGATATAAATTCGTATCTGAGCCCTGATCATTTTTTTTCTTCGGGCTCATCTTCGTATTCAACTTCTTCTTCAACCTCATATTCGACTTCTTCAGTTTCTTCTTCTACTTCTACGACCTCTTCGATTATTTCTTCTACCGTTTCAGTGACTTCACCATCTTCATCCTCTTCGACTTCAACGATTTCGACTTCATCTTCCGTTTGCCCTTCATCTTCCTCAACCACGACTTCTTCTATTATTTCTTCAACTTCGTCTGACTCAGCGACTTCTTCGCCTGAATCAGAGCCGCTCTTTTGTAGAAGAGCCGAGTCTTCACCCTCGAGTTCGTAAATTTCTTCGTCTTCTTCTATTTCTTCTTCGCTTGCTTCGTCTGCAGAATTTTCGATTTCTGTTTCAGCCGCGCCGGTAGCCTTTTCAGCCTGCCTGCCAACCGTATCTGCAACCTCAGGCAGCTTTTCAGCAGCGTCTGTGTTTTCAGCTTCAGGCTGCTTGTTCTTTCCCTTGCCCAGAGGTATCCGCTTTAACAATTCTCTTGCCTTTGTGCTCAATGCCAGAAGCCTGGCTTTAAAACCTGATACCGGAGCATTTTCGTCAGGCGCTTTGGGGGCATCGGATTTCGCGGCATCCGGGGCCGGTGGCAATGCTTCTTCGCCCTCTGCCAGAAGCGCCAATGCCGCCGCTTTTTGTTTCTTTTTCAGATGCGCAATCCCGCCCACCAGGACGGCAACTAAGAGAAGCAGAGGAATTGCAAGCCCTTTGAGTGTCATTGTCCAGTAAAGTGCTGAGGCCCCTGCTGGCGGCACTTTAGCCTTCAGAGCTATTGCCAGCGATTTTTTCGCCAGGGTGAGATTGGGCTTTTTGCTGTTATAGTGAAACAAAGCCATGGCATAATGTCCCAGCGGGTCGTCGGCCTCGCTTTCAAGAAGCTGCCTGGCAAAGCGCTGGGCGTTCATGTAGTTTGGCTTGGTCGAATTGATTTCGGCTTCGATCTGAAACCGCAGTCCCTCAATTGTTTCGCCGGCTTCGGGGTTTTCTGAAAAGAGGTTTTTCAATTCTTGCCATTGCGCTTTTTTCTGCAGACCTGTGGCTGTTACCATTATTGAATCGAATTTTGCAGCCGGCTGCTCTTCCTGTTCTTCTTCCGGCGGCTTTTCTTCGCTTTCATAGCCCTGAACATAAAGGTCAAAAACATCTCTGGCAAAAGCTGTTTCAGAAGCAATTCTTGCATCAAGTAACGTAAATGTGGGGTTGGCAGCAAGAGTTTTTGCTGCCTTGACTACCCACGTTGGTTGCATCGACTGTTGAGACTTCGCTGCAGCAAGGTTCTGGGTTCCGGTTGCGATTGATCTGGTTGCTGAGGCAATGACAGGAGTGTGTGTTGCGATTTTAGCCTTGGGGCGACTGAGAGTTTCGACAATTTTTCTGGTCGTTTTGACAATCGGGCTTGCAGTCGTTTCTTTGGCCTTTTCAACCAGCTTGCGAACCTCGTATGGTCTGGCCGGAGGGGGCAGGGGAACAGGCTCGGTCGCAAGACTTTCGGGAGCCGGTTTTATCCTGATTTCTTCGATTGGGTAGAGAACCTCCGGCGATGGCAGGTTGCGCAGAATATCTTCCGGCTCTGTTGCCTGAAGTACAGCGGTAACAAACAGCGTTGTCGCCAGGATTAAAAAAGAAAACGCCTTTTTCAACTTTTCTTTGCAAACCTGTCTCTGGCGGCAACTGCCAGTTGATCACACCGTTCATTCTCGGGGTGCCCGGCATGGCCACGAATCCATTGCCATTCAAGTCCATGTATCGCTGCCTGCGCCAGAAGTCTTTCCCAGAGTTCACGATTTTTAACCGGTTTTTTTCCAGCTGTTTTCCAGCCGTTTTTCTGCCAGTTTTCCAGCCAGTTCTCGGTAAAAGCCTTGGCAATATACTGACTGTCGGTAAAAACCTTTACCTGGCATGGCTCCTTTAATGATTCAAGTGCGGCTATTACCCCCATCAGCTCCATGCGGTTGTTGGTAGTTTCTGTTTCCCCTCCGGAAAGCTCCTTTTCGGAACCTTTGTAGCGGAGTATGGCGCCCCAGCCACCAGGCCCCGGGTTGCCGCTGCAGGCTCCGTCTGAAAATACCTGAACTTCTTTTCTGGCTTTGTCATTCTGCATTGTTATTACCCCTGAACTACCGCATCCGGGAGGATCACCTCAAAACGGCTGCCCTTGTTTGGTTCGCTGTTAACATGAATCTTGCCATTCAATTCTTCGGCAAGCTTTTTTACTATGCTCAAGCCAAGCCCGGTGCCGCCAAATTTGCGGCGATTGCCATGGCTTACCTGATAAAATGCCTGGAAAATGCTTTCGATATGCTGTGGCGCAATGCCTATACCCTCATCTTCTACGGCAACGAAAAGATCTCTGTCGGATCGCCTGACTTCGAGCGTAATGCGCCCGTCTTTGCAGAATTTGAAAGCGTTTGTCAGAAGATTGAGGATAATGTGCTGCAGCGACAGGCGGTCGGTGCGAAGTTGCAGATTTTTTTCTGGAATCAAGGTTGAAAAACTGCTGAGGTCGAACTGCTGCTGTTCAAGCAGTGAATCTATGTATTCAAGAATTTCGCTGAGATTGAATTCTTCAATATGATAGGTAAAGTTGCCGTTTTCAAGCTGCGAAAACCTCAAAATGCCGTCTATCATGCTCTGCAGATGATTAGAATTCAAAACAATCTGCGAGGCAATTTCCTGCACTTTCTGTGGCGAGATGTTGCTGGCGGGGCCGGAAGTGCTGCTGAGAATCTGGCTGTAACCCTTGATTGCTGTCAGGGGCGTTTTCAACTCGTGACTCATCATCGCCAGAAACTGCGATTTAGTTTTATTTGCAGTCTCAGCCTTCTCTTTTTCAAGAATCAGCTCTCGCTCTGTTTCTTTGCGTAACCTGACTTCGCTTTCGAGTTCGCCGATGATTCTCTGTTTCATTTCGCTTTCGGCTTTCGAACGCAGCAGTTCTTCAAGGGCACTCTTGATGTTGTTTTCCATTTTTCGGTAAACTTCCATGCCCTGGCTCGGCCCGAAAATCTCGATCAGGGGCAGGGAAGGGGGCAGCATGCTTTCCTTCATGCCGAAGATGGTGCTGATGATAATCTCTGTGTGCCTTATGCCGAGAGCTACCGAAATGTAACCAAGTGCAATAACAATGTGAACTGGATGTGCCGCGATCTTTTCGATTGGCAGACTGATGAAAAGCCCTGAATAAATGGCACAGCCAATGCTCAGCATGCCGCAGCCAAGGCTGACCAGGCGGGCAGAATGAAACAGCCGCCCCTGGGCATTTTTCCAGAGAAACATGCTCACCGCCGAGAGGTAACCTATTCCAACCGCATAGATGATGCCAAAAACTTCTTTGGTATTCGGGGGAGTGGTAGTTCCGGTCACAACACCAGGACTTATGAGAATCGGAATCAAAAACGAAGATAAGATGAACCCGGCATGAAACAGCCATGGCTGCCGGCGAAATTCGACCCGACAGACTCTTCCGAGCAGATGAACACCGGGCAGAGCGAAAAGTATGGCAAATATGAAAAACAGATTGGTGAAAATGCTCTGCTTGAGAGGAGCTATTTCAAATATCCAGAACAGATAATCTACCAAATTCCCACCGGCGGCGCTGCACAGAGAGATGTTCAAAAACAGCGTCGCATCACGGGCGACACTGCGACTCGGTATCTTGACCCACGAAAAAAAACTTATTGACGCAGCTGCAATATTCAGCAGCACAAACAGAGCATAAAGAATTCTGGCGTGTCTTAGCGAACCATAACTGATGCCGGCAAGGTAACAGACAATGTAGGCTGTCAGAAAGCCGCAGATAAAAAACCAGAGCATGCCCAGCTCATAAGACGAAAAGCGGTGCCCAAGCAGCTCATATTTTTCCGAAAAATTCTCGGAAAAATCCGGGGTGCCGTTAAATTCGATCGTTACAGCTGGCTCTTTAGCCTCATTCTGCTGCGTCATTGCGTTGACCAGACCTCTCTGAAGTTTTGTGTGCGGTTGCCGCCGCCTCCGATGAACAATCGTCCGCCAACCGCGCCAAGTTCGTGCCCGGAACGCGGCGAAAACTGTTCGGCCGAACCCGCCGAGCCTGGCAGGATCTCAACCCAGTTGAGGCCGTCGTTTGATGCCCAGACATCATTATAGAAGCCGGCATCGAAAACCTCGGGTTTGGTCGCTCCACCCGCCATCCATATTCTACCATTGAACTGAGTCATTCCGAAAGAACATCTGCCAGCAAAGCCCCCGTTACTTTTTTCAAGTGTCCAGGTATCACCGTTAGTAGTCGACCAGATATCGTTCAGAGGCACGACAGTGCCCGAAGAACTCTTGCCATAACCCCCAAAAACCCACATTTTGCCGTTAAATGCTGCGCACTGCATCTGTTTTCTGGCAAAAAAGCTCACCACCTTTGATTTCAGCTGCCAGGTGACCCCGTTGCCAGAACTCCAGCATTCATCGAGCAATACCGGATTTCCATCGCCGTCGACCGTTTCGCCGCCAATTATCCAGAGCTTGTTGTCATAGGCAACCATCTTGTGCCAGGCCCGGCTGTAATATTCAGCCGAAGCGGTCTCCTGCACCCAGTTACGACCGTCTGCCGACGACCAGACATCGTCAAATACAGTGTAATCAGTCTCTGTTTCGACATAACCTCCTGAGAGCCAGAGGCGATTATTGAAAACTGCACAGGCATGGCCGGCCCGGCGCGCAAACATTCCGGCAGCCCCGTCATTAACCTCTTTTGTCCAACTGCTGCCGTCGGCAGAACTCCAGACATCATTGAGAAAGTCGTCTCCATGCCCACCGATTACCCAGAGGCGATTGTTGAAGCTGACCACGACATGGTCGCGTCTCTGGGAAAACGACGACGCAGCCGAGTCTGCCTGATCGAGTCTCCAGACCCTGCCCTCATCCGCAGCTGTTTTAAACTGCCATTCAGCTTTTGTTTCAAGAGTTGTTCCGGTTGTGTCTGCCGCTGAAGCGGCAACAGAAACCAGATAACTGCTGTAGAATGCAAGGTTTGCCAGCGGCGTGAAGCTCATGATGTTGCCATTCCAGGAAAAATTGCCTGCAACTTCACTCTGATCGGCAATTTTAATGAGTTTGAAAGCGCTCTGGGCCGAACCGGTATTCATGCTTTTTGAAAATTCAACTTTTACCGGGCTGGAGATAACCACTCCGACTGAACCTGAGGCCGGTGACGACTTGGTTATCAATACTGCTGGTCTCGCAGTGGTCGAAAATGAGAGAAGATAGTCGCCGGCAAGCTTGAGCTCTTCTGTGTCTGCTGCGGAAGATGCAACTTTCAGCTGATAGGAAACCCCGTTTGCCAGAGCTTGCGAGAAAGATACCGCCAGAATTGTGTCGTTCTCCGACCAGTTGAAGGCCATGCTTCCTGCTGCGGCCGGGTTCAGAGTGATGGCGCTCTGGGTTGCCGGTCTCTGCATCGCTTTTGAAAATGTCAGACGTATTGGCTGATCAGGCATGACGTTAATTGAACCGGCTGCCGGAACTGTTGATGAAACGACAGGATTGACTGCAGGTCTGGTAGTGAAGCCTGTGGTGTAAGCATTTTGCAGATTTGACCCATAAACGTCGCGGGTACCCGTGTTGATGGTGACCTGATACGTCTGAGAGTGGGCAAGGCGGTTGACCGGGGTCAGAGTGAGCGTGCGATTGCCGTTGCTCCATGTTTGTGAAATGCCACCAGTCGGTGCTGGCAGGTAGCTGTAAACAATGGAACCGGTGTTAACAGGATTTGAGAAGATAATTTCGACGCTCTGGGTTACCGGCAGCCCGGTGCTGCCATCTGCAGGCTGTGCCGAAGTTATGGAAAACTCTGGAACTGCCGTTTTGAAAGAGAAATTGCGTGGCAGATTGATTGCAAAGCCTTCGGAGTCTTTGATTCCTTGCGCCAGATTGACCGAGATCGTGCTGCCCCATGGCAGGGCACTGGAAGGGGTAAAAATTATCCGGTCGCCATTAACTGAGAGGCTGCCAGAGATACCCACCGAACCGGAACTGACTGATACTCTGCCTGTAACCGAGACAGATTCAACATTCCGTGAAAACCGCATTTCAATCGTAGTATTGGTTGCAACATTGGTCTGCTGATCAACAGGGTTCGTAGAGCTCAGAACTGTCTGCGCAGTGGTTGTGAAACTGCCTGAAAAATCTTCCTGCAGGCGATTGCCGGCAGTGCTTGCCGCTGAACTTGCCACTTTCAACTGATATGCTGTTGAAAAGGCGAGTTCGCCCGAAGGCGCAACCGTCATTGAACGATCGCTGTCTGACCACTGAAAAGTCAGGCCGGATACATGAGGTGGCTGTAGCGTTGTTGACGACTCTGTTTTCACCCGATTCATCGTCTGGTCAAATTTGACGGTCCAGGTGTTGTTTACCTTTATGCTGCTTCCAACAGCTGGACTAACCTCAGTAATTTTCGTAAATACCTCGGTTGCAGTTCCTGTTTGTGTCTGCGTCGTAGTCGACGTGCCTGTCGAAGTCTGCGTTTCTGTAGGTGTTTGCGTTGAAGTTGACGTTTGTGTCTGCGTTGGCGTCGTAGTCGACGTGCCTGTCGAAGTCTGCGTTTCTGTAGGTGTTTGCGTTGAAGTTGACGTTTGTGTCTGCGTTGGCGTCGTAGTCGACGTGCCTGTCGAAGTCTGCGTTTCTGT
>CAZFUG010000056.1:0-12474 GCA_964522035.1 uncultured bacterium | reverse complement strand
CTGTCGAAGTCTGCGTTTCTGTCGGTGTCTGAGTTGAAGTCGACGTTTGTGTCTGAGTTTGCGTCGTAGTCGACGTGCCCGTCGAAGTCTGCGTTTCTGTAGGGGTCTGAGTTGAGGTTGAGGTTTGTGTCTGAGTTTGCGTCGTAGTCGACGTGCCCGTCGAAGTCTGTGTTTCTGTCGGTGTCTGAGTTGAAGTCGACGTTTGTGTCTGCGTCGTTGTCGACGTGCCACCTTCCTGGCGGTATCTGGTATTGATGATTTTTTTTGCTGTAAGAACACTGCCGGTCATGTCTTTTACCAGAGCCGTAACCTGCATGAACTCAGGAAAATTAGTCTTGTCCTGGTTCTTCAGTGCAAGGTTCAGCAGATAGGTGGTCGAAGACAAATCGTTGCTTTGTTTTACCAGTTTCAGGTTTTGCAGGTCTATCAATATCCGGTATGGATACTGAGAAGATTTTTGTGTGTAAGCTTGCCCGTCACTGCCTAGAAAAGCTAGTTCAAACTGTGTCGGAGCCGATATTTCTAGTTGGCGCGCTCCTGCAGACAATTGTGACAGGCTGTTTTCACGGCATATTACTTCGATTCCAACGCTTTCTGCAAAAAAACTGTTTCCCTCAATAATCACTTCTTCAGGTGAAATCCGCAGTTCAGGAAAAAAACTGCCGGTTTCTGATTGAAGAGGTTTTCTGGTGAGTATCACAAATTCAGAAAATTCTCCAAAATCGATACTGAGCCGTGAGTCGGAGTTGGTAAATGGCAAAAATCGCCATTGTCCGGATTTTCTTTCTGCAACGAAAAGATTTTTTGCTCCTGGATCGGAATCGATCACAAAACTTATGGAGGCCGTTTTTTTGAGCAGTTTTGCTTCCTCGGGAACCAGAAGACTGTAGAGGGCAGAAATCTGAATGAAATTTTCTTCCAGCCCAAGGCTGGTAAAATTTATCGGAGTTTTTCTTATCTGCAGCACGGTACTTTTCTCGACGGCATCTTTAGGTATGCTCATTAAAAAGTCACCCGTCGAAAAAACGACTTCTGAACCAGGTTCAATCTGCCGGCTGAATAAGATCTCTTCCTGAATAAGTGCATCAGGCGGAGAATAGCTACTGGTGCCGGGAATCAGGCTACACCCGGCGACGATAAAAACAAGCAGCAGTCCAAGAATTAACAGGCGATTTTGCAACCACTTCATTACCACATGATAAATTAAGCCGTGCAGCCTGTAAAGAAGAGAATTCCGTCAGGAATCATCTGACGAAACCTTGGATTTGTGCTGTTCTATGAACGATCAGCTGAGTTTGGGTTTTCTTTATGCTGTTTTAGATGGTCGAGGCAGAAGGCGACTCCGTCAGAACCACACTTGGTACAGGTGCAGTAACGAAACTGCAGTTCAGGGTCGGATACATCGGTTTTGCCGCAGACGCTGCATTGATGCCGAAAATCAGCCTGTCTGGCCGATGCTTTTGCAAACTCGTTCATTCTGATGCTTTGGGCGCGGTTTCTTTTCGCTGTCGTTATTGCATCTTCTGAGAAGAAAAGAAGGTAATTCCCGAGCGCAAGAACTATGGCGATTTTAATCGGCCATGCCGCAAAAGCAAGCTGAAATAGCATCATGCCACCTGAAAGCATAGCCAGATATTTCATTTTTACGGGCAGAATAAACATGAACAGAATTTCGTAGTCAGGGTAGAGCGTGGCAAAACCAAGAAAAAGGCTGAGATAGATAAAATAGCTGCCAAACTGAATTTCCGGCACAATCATGGCTCCAATGATTGTCAAAATGGCGCCGGTAAAATAATAGGCTGTCAGCTTGAATGTGCCCCAGCGGGCTTCGAGACCGTCAGCACACATGACCAGAATTGAAAGTTCAAAAATGAGAAACAGAAAATTCGTGCTTGCCGGTATCAGCAGGAAAGTGAAGAGTCGCCATACCTGGCCTGACAATATGGCATCACGGTGCAGATAAAGCATGTGATACGGCAGCATTTCGCTTTGATTGAGAAAAAAGACCGTCAGCATCAAAAAGGAAACATAGCGTATGAGGCCCTCAAGACCCCAGTGCGGGTAGCGGTTTTCAAGACGGTCAAGCCATTTCATTATTTTTCTCCGGCTGCTGTGATTTTTTGACCGCGCGAAAGAATGATTCCATTCGGGTTAACCCGATATGGAACAACGGTTACAGTTATTTCATCACCTTGTTTAAAAGGCTTGGCCTCAGGAGTTTCAAATTTTACCATCAGCTGCGTATTCTCATGCACCATGACCAGACTGGCGTCTGAAACAATTTTTTCAACTTTGCCGCTCAGTGAGCAGGCTCTGTTCATGCGGAACTTGACCGGAATAGTCGATTGAACGGGTTTGACTCGTTCATTGACACGATAATCCTGTTGTGGCTGCCTGCGCGGTTCTGGCGCTTCTTTCTCTGAAAGAAGCATGATCGGCAGCATGGCCAGAAAAACAAGTATCACAGCGCCGGAGATAATCATCTGCCAGTTGACTGCAATTGGCTGAGCTTCGGCAATTGCTTTATCACCGGCCTTGTAAGAAGGTTTCCAGTTCTGGTTCTTTCTTGCAATTTCTCTGACTTTGCTGACTGAATAAGGTTTTTCTCCCAGGTCGTCGCGCTTTTCAGTCTGCTCTGGCTCTGCGGCTGCCGGCATCTGCGAAACAATTTCAAACAGGTCGTTGCGGGCCTGGGAAATAACCATTGAAACTGCCGGATTCGAAGTTCGCGTGACGTTGTCAAGAGCTTTCAGAACGGATTTTGCCGGGTTGCTCAGCAGAATGCTGCAGATCTGCTTTGCAATTACCGGATGATCTTCTCGGTCAAGTTGATTCATCAGCATTTTAAAGACCAGATTGAACGGACAAAGGGCCAGGCAGCTGATTGCATTCAGCCTGACATTCTGTTCAGATGACCCGAGAAGTTTTTGCAGAGCTTCTATGCAAGCCCCTTCTTCGAATTTGAGACCAAACCTTACCGCTCTGACTCTCAGATTTGGGTCATTCTCGAGCAGCAGACCTGGAATTTTTTCTTTGAGGAAGTCCGGGTCATAACGCTCAAGCATTTTGAAGCCGGCAATTCTAACCTCAATGTCTTCAGCTTCAATAGCAGATCTGGCAAGATCTTTCATCTTGACGTCGGGTCTTATTTTTAACAGAGTATTCAGGGCTTCTGTGCGCACTTTGGGAGTTCCGTTGGCGGCCTCATATACTACCCAGTTGCGGTTTTCGGCAAAAGATTCGATTTCGAGGGTTTTCAGCAAAGCAATTTTGTCATTGTCATTTTCTGGAACCTGCCCGTTCGCTGCTGTTAACTTGCCTGTTGGGGCCTTTTCGACTGCCTTGTCCTTCGTTTGTGCTGATAGCAGGCGATAAACATCTTCTGTCTGCGGGTTTCTGCCAAGACGCTCTATCAGTTCGACAACTTTTGGATGCTGACGGTTTTTCTGTATCCATTCGACAATTGCCTTTTTTTTGCCCTTGTCAGCGCAGGCGAGCTGAATTTCAAGGTCGTAGAGAAAGCTTTGCAGGCGCTGCTGCTTCCAGATTTTGATCAGATTTTCCGGGGTAGACTGGTCTGTGGGCAATATTCCGGCAATGCCAATGCCCTTGCAGATGGTCTTAAAAACTTTTGACAGACGGTTTTTCTGCTCGGCGGGAACGGCGTCAATACTGTCTAGAACACTCAGAGCTGTGTCAAGCTCCGGGTTTGAGGCAAGAACGGTTTGGCAGGCATCGAGAACCTCCTGATCCTGTTCTTCTGGCAGAATCGAGAGCAGATAGCCCTTAACCCGATCGAATGGAAAAAGAATCGCGATACCGATGCCAGCCAGTCTGTCTTCTGGGTCACGTGAGGCGAGAAGATCGGAGAAATGACGTTCCGCTTCATCCTGATCGATTTTTCTGAGGGCGCTGACTGCCCGGCTTCTTACCAGAGGCTCACGACTGGCAAGCAGAGTCGGCAGAACTCTTGGCAGAACCAGCGGAGCGACATTTTCGGCCGCATTGATAAATGGCAGAGCCAGATTTGAGTTGTCGGTCATGAGCTGCTGTTCAATAAACTGAGCATCGCCCATGTTGCCGTAACGGCCAAGAAATACCCCGACCGCCGGCAAAACCTCACCTGGTATCTTCTCCGGAGTTGTCCGGATCAGTTCGAGCAACTCATCTATTTTTTCCTTGGGCGGGGCAAGAAATGTTTTTGCAGAAAGATTCTGCTGCTCTGTTTCCCCGCTTTGAGACGGGCCTTCCAGTATTTCCTGCAGCTTCAGACCGGTTTTCTGCTCAATTTTCGAGATCGCCTGTGATGCAAAAAAAGCGGTTTCGCGGTCTTCGCTTTTGGCAAAAGGCGCAAGCGCCCTGAGCGCCTGTTCTGACTGGCCGGCCCGGGTAAGTTTGACAATAGCCTGAATTCTGACAGTGCGCTTGTCAGATATGAGTTGAGCAATCAGCTCGCTTTCTGCGGTTGGCCCGGTCAATGGTATCCTGCCGATTCGGGTTATTTTACTGTCATTCTAAATACTTGCAGAATTCACTGCAAGTTAAATTTCACGGTGACAGCGTCAGGCGTGGCGAATTGTAGGACTCTGCAGATTTTTCCCGGCTGGCTGAGCGGTTGGCGTCACGATGCACGATGTGCGGGGTGATAAAAATGATAAGCTCGGTGCGTATTTCGCGATTGGTTTTTTTCTGAAAGAGTTTGCCGATGCCCGGCAGGTCGCCAAGAAAAGGCACTTTGCTTATTGTTTCGCTTTTATCGGTCTTGATCATACCGCCGATGACGATTGTATGGTTGTTTTTGCAGATAACCTGAGTCTGGGCGCTGCGGTTGCTGAGGTTTGGCGTCGAATTGCCGCCAAGGTCGGTATATCCAAGAACGCTCGAAATAGTGGGCTGAATGTCGAGGAAAACTTCGTCGTTGCCAGTTACAGAAGGCGTAACCACAAGAGCAATGTTGGCGTTTGCCTGGGCAATGGTATTGGTTACCTGCCCAGTCTCAGCGTTAACCTGTGAGGCAGATACATACGGAATTGCCTGACCGACGGTAATGTTCGCCTGACGGTTGTTCAGCGTTGTAATGACCGGGTTGCTGAGAACTTTGGCAAAACTGTGCGTTGACAGCATAGCCAGCAGGGCCCTGAACTGGTTTATGTCAAGACTGCCGAACCTGAACACGCCCGTTCCACCGGCATCGGATGTTTCAGGAGCGATTGATACATCAAACATATTGTCCGCTGATCCGGGTATCGGGATCGACTTCTGCCAGTTTATGCCAAGACGCTCTTCTTCATTTTTATCAATTTCGTAGATATGTGCATCGATAGTCACCTGTATTGGCGGTACATCTAGCTTTTCGATCAGTTCTCTGATGCGGTCCAGGTTGTTCTGGGTGTCAGTTATGATCATCATATCCATGCGGCCGGTCGTGGTACCACCGCCGGCAGCACCAGCCTGAGAAGCCTGACTCGAAGAGAATTCCTGAATCTGAACGTTGGCTGACAGCATTTTTATTGGCGCTGAAAGAGTTGTGGCATCTGCATAATTGAGGTAATAGACTTCGGTAACCGGCCTCGAAGTAACCTGTACAGCCGATTCCTTAACATCAATTTTCGGCAGAAGATTTTTAATTTCGGCCAGTTTGGCGGCAGTGTCGGTCACCATCAGTGAATTGGTTCGACTGTCGACTTCCAGCGCGCCGACGTTGGGAGTCAGAATTTTGGTTACTATCGGCTGTAGATCGGCGGCATTGGTATGCTGTATCGAGAAAATGCGTGTCATCGTTGGTGCAGATGATTTGGCAAAGATTCGAAGAATGCTGCCCTCCCAGGCGAAGGTGAGGTCAAAGTTCGTCAGAATTGTGTTGAAAGCTTCTTCGATCGTTACGTCACTGAAAAGAATAGTCACCTGACCGGTTAACCCCTGTGAAAGCATCAGGTTTATCTTTATCAACTGCGCAAGTGATCGCAGGGCGTCTTCTACCGGGGTGGCACGAAAGTCCAGTGATTGGATTTTCATGTTTTTGTCGGCAGGAAAAGTCAGATAAGAGCCCTGCAGAGCGATATCGTTGTTTTCTTCCTCCGACTGGGCACTTTCTGTAGGCGGAACCAGGCTCTGGGAAACATTGCCCGTAACCGGTGATGGCGGAGCCATCTGAAATCTTGCTTCCGGTGTCTGTTCCTTAAGTTGTCTGATCGTTTCTAGAACTTCCGGGGAAAGTTTGTTGGTATTTTCTCCCTGGTTTTCAGGCAGTCTTATACGTGCACCATTGCCAAGGTTTACCCATCCCTGCTTTTTGGCAGCGGCACCTTCCCGATTTGGCATGCTCGCCGCTGGTGGCCTGATGGTCGGGTAAAACGAACTGCCTGCAGTCGGAGTGACGGGGTGGCTGATTGCACCACGGGTAGAGCCTCTCAAGGGTTGCCAGGCTCCAGGGTTTTGCGCGAACACATTGTCTGAAATCATTCCAGTAAGCAGAACCCAGCCAAACCCTGCAAGATAAAACCATTTCAGGCTTCGACTCATGGCGCTCTCCTGCTGGCTGTAGAAGCTTTGGCTTCGTATTTGTAAAGCAGGCAGTGAGCCTCGCGGTCCACCCAGTTGCCGTTGATATCGTTGAAATGCAGGGTTATTTTGGCCATTACCGGCGATATGTCTGAATTTGAAAGTTCAAAAATGTCGACCAGAGCTCTTGAATAAGGGCTCATGACCAGATCTAAAGTCCCTTCCGCATCCAGTTTCGTTTCCATTGGTTGTCTGCTGACCCTGAGATAGGTGATCTCGTCTCCGAGAGATGTGAAAAAGGCGAAACTGGCTGCCTTTAGCGTGCACGGGATTTTTGAAAGAGACCTTATGCTTATCTGGGTTGTTGGCAGTGATGCGGTGTCGGTTGCAGTCGGTATGAGCCCATAAGGATCGATCTTGACCACTTCAATTTCTGTGGCAGGATAGAAGGTTTTGTCGATACAGCCACTCGAAAAGATGGCTGCGACAAAAACCAGAGCAAGAAATACTATCCGGGCTGAACGTTGCATGTAACTATTATCGGTTTTATGCAACGGTTTTATGACCGAAATTAATTTTTGTGAAAGGTGTCTTCTACTGTGTATGTGCCGTCTTCCGGGTTGATATTGATATTTACGCCGGTTTTGGGGATCAGAAAGATTCCGGAATCATTTTCAAGGGTGACGTATTCTGGCTTGATGTCGGTTATTTTCTTGTCCTGAAAAGGCTCGCCTTTTCTGAAAAGACTGCGGTCAATGACCGCAACCAGCTCATTTTCAGTCTGTATGGTCGCCGAGAAGGCGGCTGTGAGAAGGGAAACCGTCTTTTTTTCTACTGGTTCATCAGGAGTATCCATTGCCATGCGTAACTGCTCGACCAGCTGCGCATAAGGGGATCTTTCAAATGGATTACGCGGCATCTGTTTCAGTGCCAGAATGACTGGATCGTTTTCTAATGGGTCGACAGTTCCTGAGGCGATATCTGTCGTCGGCGAAGCGGTTCCTTCACCTTCATCACCACCTTCAGCTGGTTCTCCGCCTTCTCCGGTTTCTCCACCCTCTCCCGTTGCAGGTTCTTCTCCTTCGGGTGTTTCTTCGCCTTCGCCACCCTGATTTTCTCCTTCTTCTCCGCCGGCGGCCTGTTCGCCACCATCAATTGAGGCTGTGTCAGTGGCTTCGGTGCCATCCTGCAGCTGAAGATCGGAAAGATTGAGGGCGACCCTCGGCCGATTTGTTTTAACCGGTTTGGTTTTGGGGCGGTTCTTGAACCAGTGCATGCCCATTGCCACCGATAAAAGAATCAGGCTGAAAAAAAACAGCTGCTTACTGTTCATCGACTATTTCACCAGCTGCTTCTTCAGAAGGCTCTTCGGTTCCTTCAGCCGGTGCTCCCTGCGCTTCGAGAACCATCTGATCCGGAACAAGAATTGTGGTAGGAGTGAGCTCAACTTCGAAAAGTCCACTGGCGTTGGGTGTGAGTGGAGGAATCGAAATGAAGGTGACCTTTTCTTCGAGCTCGACAAGTCTGAGAAAGATGCTTAACTGTACCAGATCACCTGTATAAAAGAATGAGACCGGGAATTTTTCTGTGGCAATTTTCCCGACCTGCTGTGGTGCAATTGCCTGCGGGTTAACGCTTTTAACGGTAATGCCCGCTTTTTGAGCCAGTTCGCGTATTCGCCTCAGGAAAGCGGTCATTTCTGATTTGCGGTAGCAGACCTTCAATGCGGTGCTCCACTTTGCCTTCCGTTCTTCTATATCAAGTTTGATGCTTTCAAGGTTTTCTACTGCAGATTCAACTGTCTGAATCTGGGCTTCAACCCCTTTGTTCTTCTTGATTTCCTTCGCCAGCTCCGTAACTTTTGGCGAATACAGGAATTTGTAGCCCATAAATGCAATTGCAGCGATAATGACCAGGGGTTGCGCCGCAACCTTGGGGTCGTCCTTGGCCTTTTTCAACCAGTCGGTTATGGTGAATTCTTCTGCCATTATTCAAATCCCATATCTGCAGCGCCTTCTTCAACAGGAGCTTCTTCTTCAACAAGGGGCTGCGCATTTGTCAGTTTTTCCGGGCGGATTTTCCCGTTGAGAACGAATCTTATGAAATACCTTGTGTCGTCGATTGGAACTTCCTGGGTACTTTCAAGAGTTGGAGAGTGAAAAAGTTCCGATTTTCCAAGGTCACTGAGAAACTCAAAGACGCTGTCTGAGTTGTCGGCATGTCCCTGCAGCTTGAAAAAAGGGTCTTCTCCCGTTGTGGAAAACTCGGCGGTAGTCAGAAAGATCTGTCTTGGTGTCATTGAGGCAAGCTCGACGAGCACCTGAGCGTTTTTTACCTTCAAACGTTCAATTTCATTGGGAAAGCTCTCAAACTGCTTCATTTTTTCCTGTTCGACCAGCATGGATTGAACATCTCCCTGCGAGGCATTCAGCTGGGAAAGCTTGACGTTGAGTTTCTTGAATTCATCTTTGGTTGTAGCAATCTGTTGCCGGATTTTTACAATCGGGTAAAGCCCTATGAGAATAAGTAAGGCGGCAATCAGGCCTGCGATAATCCGCAGCTTTTTTTCGTCGAGTTCGAAGAGTTTTGCGGAAATATTCCCGCCAAATTTTGAACTGACCCCGCCAATGTTGACCGACTGGCTCTTTCGATTGGGGAAAAGGATGTCGATGAAATTGATGATTTCCGGTTCGCCTTTATACAGGGCAACCCCGAGAATTGGGCTCAGAGCCGGAGCTTCGATTTCCAGCTTCTGTTCGTCGTATTTGATTTCACCTATTTTTACTTTGAGAAATGGATTGGCAAGAGATGTCGATACTTCAAGGCTTTCTTCGATAAAATCTTTAAAATTGCTCATTCCGGCAGAACCGCCCGTTAAAATTATTTTATCGAGGCCGGTTTCGCCGGACTGGGTTATGTAAAAGCTTATCGAAAGCTGAATGTGCTGAAAAATTTTCTCGACCGTTTCAAATATTTTCTGGGCCGCGAATTTTTCAGGACCGTTGAGGTTTTTCATTTCGTCTGGCGGCATTACTCCAAGCTTGTGTTTCAGTTCAACGGCTTCGTTATAATGCTTGAATTTGATTTCCTGCCCGTCGATTTCGCCGCCGGCATAGATTGCGTCTGTAATTGTGGCACCCGCCATATTAATGTCACGGAAAAACTGGATCTTGCCGTTTTTATAAATCATTACCGAGGTTGTAGTGTTGCCGCAATGGATTATACCGACCTTTTTGTTACCATCGGAATACGGGCCCATCTGCTTGCTGAGAGCCAGTTCAAGAGCCTGCGGCAGGGTTAAAATACCCTCGTTGCTCAGACCACCGCCCTTCAGATTGCCCTTGACATAATCGATTATGTCTTTCTGCAGGGCCGCAACCATTATCTGGGTCAGGGCTTTTTCGTCTTTTATGATATCGCCCTGGACATTGTAGCCAAGAACTGCGTTGCCCATGGAAAAAGGCATCTGCTTATTGGCTTCGGCCGTGACAGCTTCTAACAACTTTTCCTTTTCCACTACCGGGGGAATTTCGATGCAGCGAATTGTCACTTCGCGATTTGAAGCGAAGGTGATGGCACGTTTTGTTTGAATTTCGTTATCATAAAGCAACTCGGTGATGTGGGTGGTTAGAAACTGCCGCAATTCTTTAAGGCAGTGCTCCCGCACGTCATCTTTGCTCATGGTTTCCCGTTGTTCGGGACTCAGCTCAGTTTCATACGGAGGAATATTGAGCTGGGAGAGTGTCTTTAAAACCGGACTGCCATTTTCATCCTGGTAAACATAGGCGAATTTCAGCGAAAAAGAACCGATGTCGACGGCGACAAAAGGTTCAAAGCTGACTGGTTCGGCCATATACTTCCTCTGACAAAGTTTCCTACATTACCAATTTACTCTAAAACTGGCCGGTAGCGCAAATGAAAGCTTAAAAACAAAAGGCGGTTCGATATCGAACCGCCTTCAGGCAGGACTCAGATTAAACAATAGGAGGAATCACTGGAATTTTTTTCTGACCTTGGCGATCGACAGAACGATGTCGTCTACGTCACCGTTGGAAACCATTGTAGAACACAGGGCGCATTCTATATTAGCGGTTGCGCCAGGTTCAAACGCGGAATTGGCGCCTGAACTCCAGAGATAGACGTTATTTTTGTAAGCTATGTAGGTGAAGCGGTTACCCCAGGAGTCATACATGAAGTCGGTTGGATCTGAATCCATGTAGGGGCCTTTCCATTTTTTTGCGTAGTTGGTGATACCAAAGTTGTAAGTGGCGTCGTTGGTATGCCCAAAGTCGGCATTGAGAAGAACGTTTTTATCGGAGCTGTCGTTAAGAATTGTATCGGCGTTATAAGCAGCAGCATAGCCGGCACAACCAGGCTTGCCAGCGAAGGGCAGGCGGCCGACGTCGCTCTGATAGGCGAGCATCGCACTCTTAAGTGCTGACATTTTCGATTTGGTGGCGGAAGAACGTCCCTGGTCTGTTATCGAACCGATCATAGGCCCGGCAACCGATGCCAGAACCGCGATAACGATGATGACGACCATGATTTCCATCAAGGTAAAACCTGCTCTCGTTCTATTCATATTTTTTCTCCTCCGCTGAACTACATGCAATATAGCGGCAACATAATAAACGTCAAGGGCAATTTTTTAATTTTTTTTGGCAAGGAAAATAGTATACTTGCCTGTATTTAATAATCAAGAAAATTTTATGCCAACAAAACAGAAGCTCTTCCTAACTGTAATCATTTTACTGCTATCGGCAGTTTCGTTCATCTGGTTAACCTCTCATTTATTCAGTCGCTACCCATGGGATGGACAATACCAGCAACGTGACCCGGATTCGGTGCTTTTTACAAGACTTCTTGAGCAATCCATCCTCAGAGGGAAGGTAGTCGAAAATGATAACTATGGCTGCTACCCCTATGAGATAGAGCACGGCTTTGCTCCGTTTTATCTGTATTTTCTTCTGCATCTGATAGGGGGCTTTTTCTCCCTTTTCCCGGAATGCGGCATAGATCCTTTGTACACGGTTGGCATGCTGCCGATAATTTTTGCTGTTGCAACCGGCATGATGATCTTATTCACGCTGCTGCGCACCGCAAAAAATGCCGGGCTGGTTATTTTCTGCGCATTCTGCATGTTGCCTGGGCTTGAATTGGCTCTTTCAGCGACCTTCATGAAGCTTGACTATGATTTTCTGGTTTCTTTCTACATCTGGTCCTGGATTTGCTCTGGTATTCTGTTTGTCGAAACAAACAACAGTATTTATAAAATTTTAGCCGGGCTTATCGCGGCATTCTTTCTGGCAACCTGGTCTGGGACTCCGATGTTTTTCTTTTTTGTGACGGCCTTTGGCTTTATACTCTGGTTTTTCAGCTGCAAAGAGGCGCCCCGCTATCTCGAATTCGCCTCTTCCGGCATGTTGATTGGTTCTGTGCTCAATCTGGCCTTTATAATTACTAATTACAAAGATCCTCTGGTTCCTTCTCTGACAAAATACAGCGTGTTTCAGCCAGGATGCATGCTGCTCGGAGGCGTATTTCTTTTTGCGCTTAATTCTCTCTACAGGTTTAAAAGCCCAAGAAAGATAGGCCTGACCGTACTTGGGGTCATGATTGTTCTGCTTGGGCTGATTTTTGGCGAAACCTTAAAACAGGCCACCGGTATAATTTTTCAGAACGACCCGGTTCATAAGACAATTTCTGAGCTCGCAGCAATAATTGATTTCAGCATACTCGGGACCAATGGCAGAACGCTTTCGAGGATGACAGAATATCTCAACTGGCCCGGCGTTCTTCTCACGTTTATGTTGTTTTTGCCGCAGCGGGGATTTTCTCAGGCGACCGGTCGCAACCTCAAGTTCTGGCTTGCGGTCATGATTATGTTGTCCATAAGGCAGGTCAGATACCTCCGCTGGATAGGGGCGGGTGGTGGTATGCTTGCTGGAATCGTCATCAGCAGTCTTATTGTCA
>CAZFUG010000055.1:2234-20410 GCA_964522035.1 uncultured bacterium | reverse complement strand
GAACGATGCCGCTGACGCCGGCGGCAACGATCAATTTGATCGGGTCAATTTTAAGCAGGGTTGCAATAAAGACCGCCGCAAAAATTACGATACTTTTGTAATCGATAAAGTTGTGTGAATTCATCAAAGTCAGTGCCGCCGCCGCGATCAGGCCGACAATCGCTGGTTTGAGGCCGGCGAAGATCATGTCCATGTAGTGGTTTTCGCGAAATTTCAGGTAGAACTTCGAAATCAGCAGCATTATCACCAGTGGTGGCAGACAGACGGCAAAAGTTGCAACGACAGCGCCCCAGAAACTGCCAGTAACGGTATAACCCACATAGGTTGCGCTGTTTATGGCAATTGGCCCGGGTGTCATCTGCGAAATGGCGACGATGTCGGTAAAATCTGCCATGCTCAACCATTTATGCGGGGCGCCGACGACTTCATGCTGAATCAGCGGCAGCATGGCATAGCCGCCACCGAAGCCAAACAGGCCGATTTTGAAGAATGCAATGAACAGGTCAAGATAGATCTGCATGCTCAGATTCCTTGCTGTCGGTGTTTCTGCCAGATACCGAAAACCAGACTGCAGAGGGCGACAATGCCGATCAATACCGCTGGCGAGAAGCCGGCGAAGGCAACCAGCATGGAAACGGCAGCGGCAAGCGCCAGGCCTTTCCAGCCTATGCCCATGGCGCGGCTGAGAGAAAAGAGAGGCGCGGCGATCATTGCGACCACTGCCGGCCTGATTCCTTTAAAAAAAGCCTCGACATGAGGATTACTGCGAAAATCGACCAGCCAGGCGGCAATAAGCAGAATGATGAAAAATGATGGCAGAGTGGTGCCGAGAGTGGCGACAATACTCCCTGTGATGCCAGCGACCTTGTAACCGACGAATACCGATGAGTTAACAGCGACCGGTCCTGGCGAAGACTGTGCCAGTGCCAGAAGTTCGAAAAATTCACTTTCTTTGACCCAGCCGCGCTTTTCGACAATTTCGCGCTGAATCAGCGGCACCATCGCATAACCCCCGCCGAGGGTAAACATGCCGATCTTGAAAAAAGTCAGAAACATCTGCAGTAATTTAGGCATTTACAGGTCTCTCAGCATTAGAATCAATGGCGTTTCAGGCCATTAGTCAGCATAACATCATTTCGACAATAAATCAGCCCCCTTTTATGGGCCCGGAGCAATCGCATTAAACTTCTGGATTCCGGGTCTACACGCCCGAGATGACGCAGTTAATATTCGTCATTCCAGCGGAGGGGTTTGTCGATTTAACCCTTGAAAATGGTTTTTTCAATGCACCGCCCACCACGCAGTCCGCTCCAGATAAGAATCGCTTTGTACCGAAACATTAAAAATCTCAATAAATCGAAAGACCCGGAGGCGGTAATCTTGTTCTGATGCTGGACACAGGCGTTTTAGTGCGATTGCTCCGGTTATGGGCTGGCTGTTATCGATCAGATTCGCTGGAAAATCTAAAATTATCTGCGCTTTTTATAGGGTTTTTGTATCGACCGGTATTGACTTTCAGACTGTCTGCAGCTAGCATGACTGACCGGTCAGTTTGGTTTGAAAATTATTCAACGAATTGTCTTATACCATTGCGGAGGCGCCCTGATGCAACGTAAGAAACCAGACAGAAAGCTTGCGGTTCTCGAAGCCGCCACGATTCTTTTTTCCGAAAAAAGCTTTCATGATGTAAAGCTCGATGAGGTAGCTGTTGCGGCTGACGTCGGCAAGGGCACGATCTATACCTATTTCAGAAGCAAGGAAGAGCTTTTCGTGCAGTGTCTGGTGCATGATGCGCCGGTTTATGAAGAGAGAGTCGAGACGGTTATCGCTGCAGATCTGTCATTTGAAGAAGGTCTGAAGCAGCTCATTGCCTTGCAGGCAGAATTTGCCGAGAAGAAGGGCCCTCTCGTAAAGCAGTTCATGGCGCTCGGGCCGCAGCTCAAACTTAACGACAGCCAGTTCAAGCATCTGACCAGTCTGTTTGAAAAGGCCGTCACCCGCCTGGCGCGTTTCTTTGAGCGCTGGAAAAAACAGGGAATTCTCACTGCCAGATTTACCTGCGGGCAGATGGCACTGATGTTTCAGGGACTGTTCGATCTCAACGTTGCGATGTCATATTTTCAGGAACCAGCCCTGCGGCCCGAAGATGTGCTTGCATGCATCATGAAGGTTCTCAGCCGGGAGGGTGAAATATAATGCGCCGGACTTTATCATTGGCTGTATTTTTTTTCATTGCGGCCGGTTCTTTTGCCGCGCAGCCACAGATTCAAGCACTTGGGCCAGATCTGAAACCATTGCCGGTCGCTTCTGCGGCCTTTGATGCCAAAGATTTCAGACTGGAAAACGCTATCGACATTGCACTGCGTGATAACCGCACGATTCAGCATGCGGCACTTGCCGTTGAAAAAGCCGACGGTCAGGTGCGCCAGGCCCGCTCTATCGCCGGTATGAAGCTCGGGGCAAATATGACCCAGACACGCCTTGACGAGATAACCAGTGCTGATTTTGGCGGCCAGAAAGTTGCCTTGAGCAAACTCGACAACCAGAAAATCTGGCTCGAACTTTCGCAGCCGCTTTTTCTCGGCCAGAAAGACCGGGCGGCCATCAAATCGTCACGTCTTGGCCGTGATATTGCCGGTTCGGCATACACCCTGACCCGTCAGCAGACGATTCTTGCCGCCAGTATTGGCTATTATTCCTGGCTGTATGCCCGCGAAGTTGAAGATGTCGGCCGCATGAACCTGGAACTGGCGCAGGCCCATTACGATCTGGTTAAAAAGCGCTTCGGAGCCGAACAGGCATCGAAATATGAACTGTTACGTGCCGAAGTCAGGCTGGTGCAGACTCGGAGCGACTTTCTCAAAGACCAGAACGACGCTCAGCTTTCCCGGCTCGAATTGCTGAAAATGCTGGCGTTGCCGCTCGAAACAGCGCTAGATACGAGCTGCCGTCTTGAAGCCGAAATTCTCAAACCAGATCTTGAGTCAGATCTTGCTCAGGCTGAAGAACTGCGTGAAGACCTGAAAATAAGGCGTGATGAAAAGCGTCTCGCCGGTCAGGCGGTAGTTGCCGCCCGTGGCGAAAAACAGCCGACTGTCGCTCTTTTTGGCCAGTTTGGCAGCGAAGACCCCTCTTCAAAATCGGGTTTTGGTTCGCTCGAACGCAAAAGCTACTGGCTTGCCGGCGTTTCGGTCAATCTGCCGGTTATCGATGCCGGCTTCAGTTCCGGAAAAGTTCTCGAAGCAAAATCTGGCCTGAAACAGAGCGAAACCAGCTATGCCGACAGTCTGGAGCAAGCGCAGCTTGAGATTCGCAAGGCGATTCTCAGTTTGAATACCTCTGAACAGATTGTTAATGCTCAGAAAGAGAATGTTAAACAGGCCGAAGAAACGATGCGACTGGCCAAGGTCAGATATGAGAACGGCATGTTTACCCAGGTAGACCTGTTTGACGCCGAAACCGCCTGGTCGAATGCCAGGCTCATGTATATTCAGTCAGTATTTCTGCACCATCAGGCCAGACTGTCCTATCTTCTGCCCACCGGTCGTCTCGGCCGCGAGCTCATTGCCGACAGCAGCAGCGAAAGGAAAAGCAGATGAAGTTGAACACGCAGATGCACCATTCACAGACAGGCTTCAAAAAACTGTGCCGTAACCTTATTCTCTGGTCGGCACTCTCCCTGCTGATTCCGGTTGAACTGCCGGCCCAGAATGGCAATGACAACGGCATGGCAATCCCTGTTTTTGCCGAAAAGGTGACTACCGGAACCATCAATCGCCGTATCGAAACCTCTGGCGATATTCTGCCGCTGCTGGGCGTAAACGTTCACCCTGAAGCCGCCGGCCGCATTACCGAGATTTTCGTCGATGTCGGTTCAAAGGTTAAAAAGGGCCAGGAACTCGCCCAGATTTACAATGACGTGCAAAAAGCCCAGTTGCAGCAGGCTCAGGCTGCTGTAACCGTTTCGAAGGCCGCCATCGAAATGCAGAAAGTTATGGTTGAGACTACTCAGTCTGCTCTGGTTGCCGCAAAAGCCGGTGTCGAAGCAGCTGAGTCGCAGCTGAAAAATCTGGCTGTAACCAGAGAACGCCTCGAAAAGCTGTTTTCTGAGGGAGCAATTTCGCGCCAGCAGCTTGACGATGTCGTTGCCCAGCATGATTCGGCATCAGCACACCTGACCGCTGCGAAATCAGAAGAAAAACGTGCCGGTGACGCCATTCAGTCTGCAAAGATGACTCTCGAAATGCGCCGTGCCGAGCTGATTCAGGCAACCGCCAATCTCAACTCGGTGCAGGTGCTGCTCGACAATACTCTCGTCAGAGCGCCGTTTGACGGCGTCATTACCGCCAGACATGCCGACCCGGGTGCCATGGCCGGCCCGGCTGCTCCTCTGTTCAGAATCGAACAGATCAATCCCGCCAAAATCATCGGAACCATCATAGAAAAGGATCTTTACCTGATCGAGGCCGACAGGACTCCGGCGATAATAACCGTCGACGCTGTAAGAGAAGAATCGCGCGGCGTCGTTTCGCGAATCTACCCGGCAATAGACAGCACCAGCCGCACCGGCCGCATCGAAATTCTGCTGCAGAACCCGGAGCTGCATCTGCGCAGCGGCATGTTCGCCAAGATCAGCCTGTTGATCAATACCAGCGAAGACAAACCGGTAATAGGCCGCGATGCCCTGCTTAAATACGAAAACAATTACTACGCCTATCTTATTGAAAACGGGCACGCCGTTAAACGCCAGGTAAAAGTCGGAATCATCGACGAAGACCGGGTTGAAGTTGTCGAAGGTCTTAAACCAGGCGATCTGATCATTTCGAAAGGGCTCGAATTCATTCGCGAAGGCAGCGCCGTCAAGGTTTCTGAAGGAGACGGCAAGAAATGAAACTCTCTGAATTCGGGGTTCGCTGGCCGGTAACGACCAGCATGATCTTCATCGCCATCGTCATTCTCGGGGCGTTTTCATACACCCGTGTCGGTATCGATTTGATGCCAGAAATGGATATTCCGGTCGTTTCGGTTATTACCGCCTATTCCGGGGCCGGCCCCCAGGAAATCGAGACCCGCATCACCGAACTCATCGAAGAACGCGTTTCAACGGTTCAAAACGTCGACAAAGTGACCTCGGCATCGATGGAAGGCATATCGCTGATCAGTGTCAAATTCGATTGGGGCACCGATCTGGCTGAGGCAACCAATGACATTCGCGAGCAGATCGACCTGATTCGCAAACGACTGCCAGACAATGCCGAAGACCCGGTGATCATGAAATTCGACATGAGCATGATTCCGGTCGTTGTTCTTGGTGTCACTGCCAACGAAAGCTGGGAAAAGCTCGACCGCATCGTCGACAAGAAGATCGTCGACAACCTTAAAAGACTGCCGGGCGTTGCGACAGCCCTTTCTGAAGGCGGCTTGAAGCGCATGATCAGAGTCCAGCTGAACCGCGAACGCCTCAAGGCCACCGGTATTACCGGTCAGCAGATCGTTCAGGCCCTGCATCTGCACAATCTCAGCAATCCTGGTGGACACATCAAGTCAGGCACCATGGACTTCCTTATCCGCACCCCAGGAGAATTTTCGTCAATCGAGGAAATCGGCAACGTCGTAATTGCAAAACACGCCGGCATCGTGCGTTTAAAAGATATTGCCACCGTCGAAGACAGTTTTGGTGAGAAAACCGAAGACTTTCTGATGAATGGCAAGCCGGCAATCGGCGTTATCGTGCAGAAACAGTCGGGTGGCAACACTGTCGCGGTTTCTCGGGCTGTCAGAGAAGCTCTTCCTGGTATTCAGGCGCAGCTGCCGGCCGATGTGAAAATTCATGAGTTCTTTGATTCGGCCAATTTCATCAGAAGCACCGTCGATAACCTCAAAGACGCTCTGTTCATGGGTGGTATCGGCGTTTTTATCGTAATTCTGTTTTTCATCAGAGACCTGCGCGCCAGCCTGATCATCAGTGTTTCGGTGCCGACTTCTCTGATCATCACCTTTTTGTTGATGTATCTCAACGATTACACAATCAACCAGATCTCGATGTCGAGTCTTGCGATTGCGGTCGGCATGGTCGTCGACAACTCTATCGTCATTCTCGATAACGTTAAACGCTATGCCGAAAGAGGGGTAACCCCACGCGAGAGCGCTATCTGGGGCGCTGCTGAGATGGGGTCGGCGGTTGTCGCCTCTACCCTGACGACAGTTGCCATTTTCCTGCCGATCATTTTTACCACCGGTATCACCAAGATTATTTTCGGGCAGCTGGCCACCATCGTGACGATGGCGCTTATCGCTTCGCTGTTCTCGGCGTTGCTGTTGACGCCGATGCTCTGCTCGAAGTTTCTCAAGACCGGTGACCTGCGTGAGCACAAGCTTTTCGCCATTTCCGGGCGATTGCTTGAACGGCTCGAAGAGGCTTATGGCAGCTTTCTTAAAAAAGCACTGCGCAATCGCTGGAAAGTGCTCGCCGGCCTGGTCGGGCTTTTCGTGTTTTCGCTGGCCCTGATTCCGCTCGTCGGCGTCGAATACATGCCGCAGCAGGACCAGGGCTTCCTGTTCATGGAAGTTGAACTGCCTACTGGCACTCGCTTCGAAGAGACCCGCAATGTCTGCATGCAGATTTATGACATTCTCAAAGAGCACGTGCCCGAAATGAAATCATGCGTCATTACTTTTGGCGTCGGCGAATCGGCAGAGCAGGTAATGTTCAACCCGAAGAAAGCCTCTAATACCGGCAAGGTTGAGATGGTGCTGACTTCTAAAAATACCCGTGCAGCCAGTGCCAAAGATATTATCAGCCGGGTCAGGCCATATACCGACAAAATTCCCGGTGCGATCATCAGATTTACCACCTCTGACCCGATTGGCGAGATGATCATGGGTGCCAGTTCCGATTTTTCGATCGATATTTTCGGGCATGACCTCGATCAGGGCGTAACCTTCGCCCGCAGTATCGTAAAAGCTCTTGGTCAGATCGAGAATCTGAAAGACATCGAAATCAGTCAGAAACTTGCGAAGCCAGAGCTGCAGGTAAAAGTCGATCGCGAAAAGGTTTCGTCTCTCGGTCTCAATGTTACCGATGTGGCACGGGCGATCGAGCTTTATTTCAGCGGCGATAAAACCGTCAAATACCGCGAAGGCGGCGAGGAATACGATGTCGAAGTGCGACTGCGCGCCGAAGACCGCCTGAACCTCAAAGACCTCGATCAGGTATCGATGCTGACGCCTATGAACGAGCCAGTCAGGCTGAACAATCTGGCCAATATCATTCAGACGATTGGCCCGACCCGCATCGAGCGCTCAGAGCAGCAGCGCTATATCAAAATAAGCGGCCAGGTCTTCAATACCGACCCCGGTACGGTAATCGCCAGGGCCGCTGAAGTAATGAAAACCGTGCCGGTGCCCCCGGGTTTCAGCTGGGAGTTCAGCGGTAACGAAAAAGAACGCGTCGAATCTTTTCTGCTGATGCTGCAGGCTGCCGTGCTCGGCATGATTCTCGTTTACATGGTCATGGCCTCACAGTTCGAGTCATTGCTGGCGCCGTTCATCATCTTTCTCAGCATTCCGTTCGGCTTCATGGGTGCTATTCAGCTGCTCGTCATCACCGGTAACCGCATTTCGGTCGTGTCGCTGCTCGGTTTCATCATTCTCATCGGTATCGTCGTTAACAACGGTATCGTTCTGATCAGCTATATCAACATGCTGATCCGGCGCGGTGTACATCTCAGTCAGGCCCTTATCGACGCCGGCAAAAACCGTCTGCGCCCGGTTCTTTCTACTACCTGCACTACCGCTCTCGGTATGGTGCCGATGGCGATGTCCACCGGTGACGGTTCAGAAGTCTGGGTGCCGATCGGCCTGAGTGTTATCGGCGGCCTGTTCGTTTCAACGATCATGACGCTGGTTCTGATGCCGGTAATTTATCATCTGATGCGTCGCTGGCTCGTGCCCGAAGACCAGCGCCAGTGACGGAAACGGGCTGCGCTATTCCGGGTGTCTGAAGTAAGCCTGCTGCATCTGCCCTGGCCTGCCATGGCCAACACAGGAGAATTAAAAATGGAATTTATCATGCTTGTCTGCAGTGCGACCCTGCAGGAAGATCTTGAAAAGCTGTTTAAAAAGAACCGCATTACCGGCTACACGCTGCTGCCTACGGTTTATGGTTCAGGCCGCGGTGGTGGCACCCGCCTCGATACCGAAGTCTGGCCCGGAATGAACATAATGTATGCACTCGCCCTCGAACCGCAGCAATATAAAGCCGTCAAAGACTGGGTTGAATCATACCGTCTGCTGAAAACCCGCGAAGGTATCAAACTCTTCTCTCTCGCCCTCAAAGAGATGCTCTAAAATATTGGTTGCGTTTATGCCGGAGCTTTATATTATTAGTAAAAAGCGACAGTAAAATTCAGGGAGGCGCCAATGACAGTCGAACGTTCTCTTGAAATCATTAAACAGGCTCTGCTGCTCGAAAAGCGTGGCAAGTCGTTTTACAGCAAGGTTGCCGAACATACTCAGCATGCTTCTGTACGGGATTTTTTCCAGCTTATGGCCGAAGAAGAGCAGAATCACATTCATGCCCTGCTCAAACAGTACAAGGCGATGAAGGAACGCGGCCGCTTCGAGGCCGGCAGTTTCGACGAAGGCGTTGATATAAGGCAGACCGCCGATCAGGTTCTTAGTAATGAAATAGTCAAGCTCATCAATGGTGCCGACTATGAATCGGCTGCCATTTCAGCTGCGATTTCCATGGAAGAAAGGGCCATTAAGGTCTATTCTGAAAGGGCCGAATCGGCAACCGACAACGAAGAGAAAAAACTCTACAGCTGGCTCGCCCGCTGGGAAAGAGCTCATCTGCACCAGTTGCTCGAGATCGATCGCGTTATCAGCGAACGCATCTGGAACGACAACAATTTCTGGCCATTTTGATGCCCTCCTGAAGTTCTCGAAGCATCATCATGATGCTTGCCATATATTACGCCGCCTGCCACCCGCAGGCGGTCTTTTTATGTGCCGGGAGTAGCGTCAGTGCTCACGGGCGCAACGCAGCGGAGGCCAGGATGGCCGAGAGTCGCGTCAGCGCTCATGCGCTAAAAGTTTAAAATCCCGGTTGAAGCGGGGCAGGTTCTCAAGGCCCATCTTTCGGGTGAAGTTGGCAATGCCGAGTCATATCTGGTGATCAACGAATAAAAATTATTCGAGCGGCCCTTTAACTTTCACATAGCTCGAGCTCTCGGGTTGCCCTGAGATTTCGAGTTTTATTTTCTGGCCCTTTTGTAATGCAACGCGATAGGTATTTTGAACCGCATCGTAATTGCTGCCTGCAACTTTTTTCATCGAACTTTCATCGCTGCTGCCCTTGAAAAAAACCGGAGCGAAGGCCTTGTCGTCGGGCCTCTGCCAGATCAGCAGACTCTGACCTTTGAAGTATATTTCTTCGCCATTTTCGTCGAGCAGCCTGGCTGTAATGGCTGCCGGCCGGTAAGTTGGCAGAAAAACCATCAGTTCAGCTTCTCCATCGGCGGTGGCGGTGAATTCTGATGTGCCTTTGCCCTTCTGTTCGACAGCGGCCAATTCAGTAGCGGCACCGATCGTTTCTGGAAAATCGGCCTGCGGCGGTTTGTCTGGCGAACTGCCGGCGGCCGGTGTTTTCATATGTTTTTGCCGTGCAAGATCTTCGGCAGCGGGTTTTTCGGCAATGCTTTTTTCGGCCGGTTCAGGCAGTTTGACCGGTTCTGCCTGCAGCATACTGGCCGCGGTACCGAGCAGGGGTGTGTCTACACGTGTCTTCTGCAGGTCATTCTCGAAGCCGATTTCTATATCGGCAGCTGCGAACAGGGCGCCGGCTGCTAAAATTGCAAAGATTTTACTCAATAATAGATATCGCAAGCTTGAACTTCCTTCCTTCTGCAAAACTTGAAAAATCCCAGGTCTTATCGCTGCGGCCGTCGATTATTCTTTCAACGCATTCGTTTTTTGGCCCCGAAAGACGATAGACAGCAGAATATTTTTGTACCGCGCCGTTTTCGGGCGATCTTTTCAGGCATTCCATGCTGAAGCTGCCGTCAGCATTGTTTTTTATTGCAGCCGCTGAGCGCAGATCGTTTTTTAAAACCAGCATCAGACGTGCCTGAAGATTGTAATACTCTTCCTGGTCGGCAATTTTACGACTTGTGCTTTCTGAGCCGCTTCTTAAAGTAATCGCTGCGGTCAAAGCCACAACAATGACTGCGGCAACAATTACTGTTTCTAGCAGCGAAAAACCGCGCTTATTCAACAAGATAATACTCCTTTTCTTCGGGGCAGAAACGGTATGAGCCTTTTACTGCCTGCGAATCAGTCGGGTCCGATAATCTGTTGAAATTGAATCTTGTCGGCCGGTTGCCGGTCAGATCTACTTTAAGTTGTTTGCAGGCCACTGTACCATTGATTTCACAGTTGCGGCCTGTTTGCAGTATGCCAGATAAACAGATGAGCCCTGCATCCACCGTTGTGTTATCAGCGACCGATATGTTGCCGCCAAGGCTGATTATTGAAAAAAGAGCTTTATTGGTGGTTTTTACCGGCGCAGAAATGCTGACGCTGCCTTTTACCAGCAGAATCCCTCCGGCATCTGAAATTTCGAGCGGTTTGCTTATTTTAACCTCATTTTCCACCATTACCGCACCCGGAACTGTAATAACGCCTTTCGAACCGGAAGTTTTCCTGATGAATTCAGCGAAATCGGGGCAGACGAGTGCCGCACGCTGTCTGAGAAACGATAGGTCGTTAACAGACGAAAACGGCGCATCGACGAAAATCTGCCGCCCCCTGTCGTCGCTGATGCTGTAAGCAGAAGCCAGAACCATGTCGAAGAAACCTGCCGGAATTGCATTGGCCTTGAGACGCCCTGAGACCGGCAGATTTCTGACATCTTCTGGCAGCGCAGAGGGCTGGAGAATTGCGAAGTCACGATGGGTTTTTTCCTGCTTGAGCAGCTGGAAATTGGCGGTATTGAAGGATTCGCTGTAGATGAACGACATTCGCTGCTGATAGCCTGAGTATTGGCCCGAGAAGTTTTTTTTGATCATTTCTGCTTCGGCGGATTTGAGCCGGCACGGCCAGCTGCTGCCCATGAAGGTTTCTTCAGAGATTGCCGGAAACGGAAACCGCTTACCGCTCGTTTTGCCGGTCATGCCCTGAATTACCGGGTAGGTTCGCAGAACTCTGCCCACAACAACTGTCGGTGACGGTGCGTCGCTGCTGCCGTTGAACAGCAGTGCCGCCGTCGGCAGTATCTGGTCATCGGGAAATTCAGCGAACGGCGCAATGCCGTCAGGGCTGCTTTTCAGGCTTTTGTCAAAAACGTCGCAGTAATAATACCAGGCAAAGGTGCCAAGACCTGCTAAATAATCCCCTGAATCCATCGGGCTGATGAAAAAATTGCGGTTCAGCAGCGGCGAGTGGCGGTTGAGACGCATACTGACCCCTGTATTTTCGCCGAGATAAACCCATCCCTGCCGGTCGAGAAAGTCGGCGGCGGCCTGTTGATCGAGAGTTTCCCGGTCTGAAATTTCACCGTTGTTTATGACTACATATTGCCTGGAGTCATTATCAGGCGTGTTCAAGACCGTCTGATCCGGTTCGGGCATAAAAAGGCTGAATTTGCCGAGCACCGGGGGCTGAATGCTGATGGTTCGCCCCTCTTTGTACCATACTGCGGTAGCACCGGATTTTTCGACAGCGACCTGACAGCGCAGAATCAGCTTCCAGAAGATTTCATCGGGGTTGGCGGTCATGCCGCGTGGCGAACTCTCGAAAAGCGGTTTGCCCGGCAGGAATTCAACTGTGACTTCGGCAACCGAAGGTTTCAGGCCGGAGTTTTTTATCATTTCGACGTATTCGTCGAAGGCATTGTTTTTAAGGACAATGTTGAAGGCTTTTCCGGCCGGTTCGCCAGATGCCGAGAGCAGTTTTTCGAGCAGAGGTCTGCTCGAAGCCTCGCATTTTTCGAGCTTCGGAAAAGTTTCGGGCCTGCCGGAGTTCAAAAAATCCAGGGTCTGGCGCAGCTTTTTAACAGCAATTTCGCGCAGGCCTGCGGCAATGTAGTAGGCCTGTTCCTTTTCTGAAAGCAGGTCGGCAAAGTGCAGCTGCTGCCGCGAAAAGAAATGGCGGGTCAGCGCCAGCAGAACCAGTACCGAAATCAGCACCAGAACGGTCGGAAGAATCAGGCCGCGCTTCTTCATGGCTGCCCTCTGATAATCGTGGAAGAAAAGTATCTGGGCGCGCCTTTCGAGTTCTTTCTGGTCCAGGTGATTTCGACATTGACCTGGTAGAATGGCCCGCCTTCAATGCCATTGTTGTCAATGGCAAATACGGAGACCAGCCTTTTGAATGGTTCTTCTGCCGGCGGCAGTCTAAGGGCTTCGGGCCTGAATGCGAGAGGCAGACCACTCTCTTCTGCCGGTGGAAATGTACTTATGTCTTTTTGTCGCACACCCGTTACTGCCGCCAGGTAGCTTCCGGCCAGTGAGGTCGCTTTAGACAGCTCGCCAGCCGCGAAGAGCATCTGGCGACTGGTTGAAAAGGCGTTGAAAATCGAGCCGGCAACGAGAGCGATCAGGGTTAGCGCGACAAGTATTTCTATCAGAGAAAAGGCTCTGCTGCTGAATTTTCGCTGATGTTTATTCATGCCTTTTAAAATCTATCACTTCTTCTCTCTCAAAAAAAACGGTTTTTCTGATTGTATCATTGACCGATACTTTTATGTGTAACTGGCCAGAGGCGATCAGGTTAAAGATGAGTGCCGCCCGATGTTCCTTTTTATTGGCAAACTCGATGCTTTTTTTGCCTGCGGCATTTATTATTGCCAGATTTCCAGAATCTTCAATGCCGTATGCGGCATTTTCGCTGCTCATGACCCCATTGGCGGCGAGGCGGTTGATGTTTAATTCAAGAAGGTTCTGCACGCATCTCACATCAGAAGCCGAACGCGCGTCTTCGCGCAGCTGCTGAATGAAACGCTGCCAGCCAAGTTCGGCGGTCTCGCGCTTTTCAATGAGGTTTTCTGTTTGTTGCCCCTGCGCGAAAAACTTTATCAAAAGAAATAACAAAGTGATTACAAGAAGTGTCGCAAAAGCAATTTCAACCAGGGAAAATCCGGTATTTTCACATCGTGGTGGAAGCTTCACCATCTGTACCTCGGTTTTTCACGACTGTTAGACCGGGTTGGCATATAAGAAAGAACCCGGCATGCCGGTTTATTTAACCTTCAGATCGCTTCGAGAATCTTTGTTTTCAGCTGGGCAAATTTTTCTTCGTTGATCAGCTCGCGTTCGCGCAGCAGTCTGACGAAAATCAGCTTGTCTTCGACCTCGCTGATCTTTTCAAGGTCGGCTTCAGGGTCGAGTTTGCGCAGATAGCCTTCGATAATCAGGTCTCGTTCTTTGCTGCCGATGATGTCGGCTTTGAGAAAGTGCTCAAGGTCAGACAGCCCTTCAGCGATCTTGTTGGGGCCAAGCTCTACGAAAATACCCTCGAACAGGCTCTGTTTTTTTGCCTTAAAATCATCGATCTCGATCAGTTTTATTCTGAAAAGTTCTTTGAGTTTATCGAGCCTCGGAATAATCGCGGCCCGTCGTTCTGATACTGATTTAATTTTACAATCCATAACCTTTGCTCCATTGCTGTATGTTCGCCAGTAGGCTGCGATTTTTTTATCCTCTTCATTAATGTGGTTTTTAACCCACTCGGTGAAGAATTGGATCAGACCAGGGACTTCGGGATCTCTACCCTCTTTCATCTGCAGCAGAATCTCAGTGACTTTGTGAATAAGTTCGTTGTGTATTTCTTTGTGCCGTGGCAGTTCATTGAATGCGATAGACTGCATCAGCTCTTCTTCAGCCGAAAAATGGTGTCGGGTATAGCTGACGATAAATTTAAGGGCCCGGGCCAGCTGTTCGTTGGTCAGCCCGGTGCGTGAAGACCCTTCAAGTTCGGCGACCAGGTTTATCAGCTCTTTGTGCTGACCATCGATCAGCTCGCAGCCGACGCTTAAAGATTCGTCCCAATACAAAGATTGCTCCATTGTTTCGACCCTGTTAGTCAAACAAACTCCTGATCAATTTTAGATTCATCGTTTCGAGTATCTGTTGTGCCCGTTTCTGCTCAGCTTCGACTGCAATCACAACCGACTGAACCCGATCATACGGAACTTCAGGGGCTTCCGGTTTTTCCATGCTGGCCCCGGCTTCGTCATGCTGAGCTTTCCAGTCTTTGCCGAGAATCACATAGGTTGTGCCTTCGACCCAGGTTTCATTATACATGCGGCCATTTTCAACCCGGAAAATTTCGGTTCCGTCACTGAGTTTGCCGGCAACCGGTTCGCCATCGAAGCCCTGATAAAACTGATTTACCCCGATTCTGACGACTGCCCTGGCATCGCGGGCTGCGAGTTTTTCGATAACCTCGCGAAACTGCCGGTCAGATTCGGCAAAAATAGCCTCGCTGCGTGCCGAAATTTCTTCGGCCATGCTGTTAAGGCGTTCTACTTCAGCCATATTGCCAGCAGCGGCCGCAGCTGCAACCTGCTCAGACAATTCCTCAAGCTCTCTTACGTCTTTACTTTCAGAGGCTTCCGGCGTTTCGGGCATCTTCTCGACCAGAGCGGCACTTATTTCGCTGCTGGCCTTTTCGAGCCGCTCCTGGTCAGCCCATTCGGCGTAATAATGATAGACAAGTGGCATGTTTTCGGTGCCAGGCGACACATTCTCGTATTCAACCGTTTCGTGTCCTGATTCGTCAATTTTCTGCCACAGGCTGATGCCGGCTACTGACCCGGTGCAGGCGGCGATAACCTTTTCGTAAAAGCCCTTTTCAGCCGGCGTTGCCGGGCGGATTTCCGAGTCGGCAGTTACCGGCCCGACCAGAAAAATACTGGTGAACAGCAGCAGCAGGAATGTTCTCAATGTCACTCGTTACAGCCTCCAGGTTAGCTACCGCAAATTATAACCTTAAGCCGGCAAAAAAAAAACAGCTGCAGACAAAATAAGTCTGCAGCTGCCTTAAGAATCTTTTATCTCGGGTTGATAACCGGTTTGAGGTCATCGCCATGGAAAGTCTTTTCGAGTTCGAACGGGTCGATCGGCTGAGCCGCATCTTCGGTGAAGCTGGTCGAATATTTCATGCCGCTTTCAATTATAACTTCATGGCCGGCCTTCTTCGAGAAACCGACTTTGCCCTTTTCGACACTGACCACGGTTTCGGTGTCTGATGCATCAATGCGTAATACGGTACCGAGAACAGTTGCCATGCCCTGCGGCGTCTGGATCTTGAGCTTGCGGTCCTGCGGAGTTACGTTGTAGATAGCAATACCGCTGATCTGCCTGAGTTCTTTTTCCGTAAAGTTCTTGATTTCGAGAAAAGTGTTGCTGCTGAGCCTTATCTGGCTTTTGTCAGAGACAATTTCGAGGTCGGCATCGGCGTCGTCGCCGGTTTTGATGGCGTCGCCAGAGCGCAGCATCTGTTCAGCTGCGGCTGTGGCAAAATCAGCCGCACCCGCCAGTTTGGTCGAAACCGCGCCTTTGACGGTGGTAATCTTCGCGACCGGGTCGCCCTGACTGCCACAACCGGTCAGTGCTGCCAGCAAACCCACAAACAAAACTGCAAAAACTTTAAGCTTTCTTTTCATTTTTTTCTGATTCCCCTTTTGCAAAATCTAATACGAGCAAAGTCACATCGTCTTCAAAATTCCTGCCCTGAGCGTGTACCTTGAGCTGCGCCAGAAGATCGTCGACGTCTTTCTCGCAACTCTGCCCGTCAGGCAGCTCGGCCACCATTTTGTAGAAGGTGTCATAACCGAGCATTTCGTTCGCCCAGTTCAACCCTTCAATAATACCATCAGAATAGATAAAAAGTTTTCCATTTTCGGGTATCGGAATTTCTTTGATCGACATCGGCCGTTTCTTTTTGGCAACGCCGAGCGGCAGACCTGGCAGCGGGTGTTCAGTCGCCGTCGCCCCCAGCTTCATGACACTGGGAAGGTGGCCAGCGGAAGCGAGTACCAGCTTACGGTTTTCGAGGTCGATGATGCCTGCTACTGCCGACATCATGCGGCGCTTGTTGGTCATGCTGAAGATGGTGTAGCCGATTTCCTGCAGCAGGTTCTGCAGATCGAAATTCTCTTTTTCGGATTCGAGAATGACGACGGTCTTGGCGGCAGTGGTGATCATACTCGCCGAAATACCGTGGCCGGTAACGTCGCCGAGCATGAAAAAGACCTTGCCGTCAGCGAGTTTGAAGAAGTCGTAAAAGTCGCCACCCGCATCTTTCTGCGGAATACAGCGGCCGTAGCAGGTCAGCCCGCGCGGGTCGACAAGATTCTCGGCCGGAAAGAAATTCTTCTGAATCGTGCCGCAGATTTCGGCTTCGAGCAGCTGCTGGCGTAGTTCAGAGATTTCGAGAAAACGCAGCAGAATGAAAATGATACTGCCCGCGACCGTGTAGCCGAACCAGGTCAGAATGACCGGCGGGTGTTCAAGTGGCAGAAACGAGAGAAAAAACAGCAGAACCGGCAGTGCCAGCCACAGAATAACCATCTGTCTGACATTGTCTTTGAAAAAATCAGAAAAAATCAGCAGCGCCAGCAGCGTGCCGGCAAGGTAATAAAGCAGTCGGCTGACCATCGAATCACCCAGCAGCTGAAAATGCCCGGCACCGAGAGTCACGATGGTGTTGCAGATGATTTCGGGGCCGGTGATCAGTCCGAGCGGCGTCTGGTGATAATCGTGCAGAACCGGTGCCGTGGCGCCGATTACTACGATGCGGTCTTTGAGATATTCAAAGTGCAGGTCGTCTTCGAGCAGCTGCTTGATGCTCAACTGCGAAACCCCGGTTTCGGAAGTCGCAAAATCGAGCAGGGCGACTGCCTTGTCGCGGCGCATGATTTCCTGCTTGTGAGCGACCGGCATGCTGATTTTGTCGAGGAGTTCCCAGGCGATGTGGCGGCAGTCGATGCGCATGTCGCGCAGCAGAAACGACCTGATCTTGCCGTCTTCATCGATCGGCTGCTGCGACAGCCCCGAAAAGGCGGCGTTGCGGCGCAGCAGCTTGTGCGGCGGCACGAATTTGAGCTGCCTGCCGAAATTGGTGACAATCTCTTCGTAAAGGGCGACCAGCCCGGTGCGGCCGGTATCACCGATCGTTTCGGCAAAGACTTTCAGCTCGGTGTCGTCGTCTGATTCAGGTGTCTGAAAATAAACGTCGACGATAATCGCTTTGGGTTGCCCTTCATTATTGATTCGGCGCAGCAGTTTTGCCCAGTATGACTGTGGCCATGGCCATTTGTGCGGTGCGGTTGCCAGCGTTTCACTGTCGATCGACAGCAGCAGAATATCAGCCGGAATCGTCGCCTTGACGTAACTGGCGTTGAATTTGATTTTAAGATCTTTGAGCCGGTTGTCGAACGGCGTCGTCAGGCTGTTGAAAATTACCAGCAGCGCCGAAACGGTCAGCCACACCGCCGTCGCGGTGATGAAATCGCGGCGCGGCAGCAGCATCTGCAGGCTGCGCAGCTTTAACGACAGATTATGAAAAGGGTACATGATGCTATCTTTCAGTGTTTTCTAAACTCAATATACCCCAATACCGCAAATCCGGGCTAATAGTTTCTGCCAATTTTGCCGCTGCGGGGTTTGACTCCCCGGCCGGCATGCAATAAGATTAGAATGTGCAAAACGACAGGGTTTTATTGACGGCTGGCAAAGAAAGCTGAATGCCCGATAAGGCAACCCGACCGATAGACCGGGCCGCCGAACCGGTAATCCGCTTTAAGTTATACAGTAATAAATAAAATCGTCTTTGCGGGAAAAGACTGCTAGAGGATACAGCATGAAAAGAAATGTCTTGAAGCTTTTCATTTTATGGTGGCTGCTTATGACTGCCGGCACACTTCAGGCCGCGCAGACCTGGGTTACCTGGAACCAGCGCTCGGGCCTTCCCGGCAATAATGCGATCTGTATGGCCATCGCCAAAGGTCGTCTCGCCGTAGGTACTGACCGCGGCATCGGCCTGTTTCTCGAAGATCAGGCGAACTGGTTCGATATCGGCAATCACCTGGAGCCGCTCAAGGGCATGGCGATCCGGTCGATCGACTTTGACGCCTGGGGCAACATCTGGGCCGCGACGCCCGCCGGGCTTTT
>CAZFUG010000055.1:0-2224 GCA_964522035.1 uncultured bacterium | reverse complement strand
GCTTTTCTGCATCGACCTCGAAGAATTTCCCGACGAACCGAGGACTTGCGTGCATTTCGGCACCGAACAGGGCCTGTCGACAATCGATACCGAAGTGCTGCAGATTGTCGACAACACGCTTTACGTCGGCTGCTTCGGCGGCTGGTTGTTCAAGTCGACGATCTTTCAGAAGGCCGGCGGCGGCAATTTCCTGCCGGTCAACTCGATGGGCATGGGCAGCGAAGAACAGCACCGCATCATTTCGGTCGGTATCACCGCGATGGCCATGGACTACCCGGGTGGCGGCATCTATTCGACGAAAGGGAAGGGGCTTTTGCGCGCCGACGACGGGCAGCAGGTCGTCGAGCTCGAGAGTGACTGGGTGAACGATTTTCAGGGCCTGTCGCAGGGCAAATCGAACAATATCATCGCCGTCACCCAGGACAAACTGAACCTGATTCAGAACGGCAGTCTGGTCGGGGTTACGAAACTGCCTGCCCCTGATCTCTGGATCACCAGCATCGCCGTCAGCCCTGACGAAGAAACCGATGTCATCAAACAGAAGATGAGCAAAGGTGACGCACAGCTTGCCGATCTGCTTGGCAACAGAATTTTGTGGGTCGGCACCCAGGGCCGTGGCCTCTGGAAATTCGAAGAGGGCCGCTGGTACAACTTTACCACCAACGACAGCCCCTTGCCTTCAGATAATATCAACCGTGTCTATTACCTCGTTTCTGTGAAAAAGGTCGCTGTGCTCAGCGATGCGGGCGTCACCATGCTCGGAATCACTGACGAATACCAGTATGACGAGTTTCAATACCGTGGCAGCAACCCGTCGTATGCCAAGACGTTCTGGCCGTTCATGCTGCACTGGGGGCCGTTTATCTACGGTTACCCGAGCCAGAACGATTACCCGGTCGAGCCATTCATCTCGTATTTCAAGATCATTCAGGGCAAAGACCTCTGGGTTTCGCATGAACGAGGCCTGTCGCGCTACGCTTTTCCCTCGGCGGCGATGCTTGGCATTCTCGGCATGAACCAGAAACTCGCCGGTCGCTACGAAAACCCAGAAAACGACCCGGTCAAAAACCTGCAGATTGAAGACAATACTGTGGCCCGCAGTCGCCCGATGCCAGGCCATGGCGAAAGCCAGTGGCACCATTACTGTGTCGAGGGCCCCAACGACCTGCCTCCCGACACCGTCGATCATATCTATTCGACGCTCGATCAGCGCCTGCTGGTAGGGCCGGCGAATCAGGCGCTGATTGAAGCTGATTCTTTCAGTAACGTGACGCCGCAGCAGATCAGTAACGCTCTTGCCGCAGCCGCTTCGGCAACCGCCGGGGTTAATGCCACTGCGTCGCCGCCATATCGCATTCACCCGATCATTCGCACGCCAAATGGTCGCTTTACCCGTGATGGCCGCCAGCTTTACAGTATTCGCAGTCAGCTGGTGCGGGCGCCGCTGCACCCGATAATCAAAGGGCAGATAACCGATTACGACCTCGATTTCGACGAGCGTGTCTGGATGGTATTCGACGCAAAGAACCTGGCGGTGCTCAACAGCACGACTGCTTACACCAGTATTGGCATGCACTGGGGCGCTGAGCTTGGCCATGAATGGACTCAGATCGATGAAGGCCAGTTGCCATGGCCGAAAGATGAAAAGCTGCTGTGTGTTAAAAAGCTGGGCGGCGATATCGCGATCGGAACCAAAGCCTCGGGGCTGTTCATATTGCCGCGTGCGCACCTGCTCGACCCGGCCACCATCACGCCAGAAAACTGGAAACGCGTCGAAGTCGGTATCGAAAACAAGGAACTCGCTGTCACTGCCGACATTATCGACTGCTGCAACTGGGAAACCGCGACCGGCAAAGTTGTCGCGATGCTCCAGGAAGAAGGTCTGACAATCTACGACGGCCAGCAGGTCACCCGCATCGACGTGCCTAAGCGGCGCTACACCAGCATGGCGGCCGACCGCTTAAATCGCCTGTGGCTCGGCGCCATGAGCGGGTTGCTCTATATCACTCCTGAGCTGGTTATTCGTGATGTTCCGACGAAGATCGAGGGCTTCGATTCGAACCGCATAACTTCAGTGGCGGCCGCCCCTGACGACGCGAAATACCCTTTTATCATCGCAGCCGCCTGCGACGAAAAATTCTCGCTGGAACAGAAGTTTTTCAAATCATCAGATGTGCCGCCAATGATCAAGAGAGGCACCGACAGCCCCTACCGCCTGCGTGTC
>CAZFUG010000054.1:0-20481 GCA_964522035.1 uncultured bacterium | reverse complement strand
TCGGTCGTATATCGCTATCTCGACGAGAAAAATACCAGCGATATTGCAATCCTTCATCAACGCGGCCAGGCAATTTTCAGTGAGATTGATTCTATCAGGCCAGATATTATCGTTTTGGCTGATGATCCCATTATGAAATGGGTGGCAGAGCCGTTTCTCATGATGCAAACAACTCCCCTCGTATTTATTGGTGTAAACTGGGAATATCCGTCTGTTACTCAAGCTCACATCACAGGGCAACTCGAGGTTGAAATGATTTCAAAACTTGTAGCTGACCTGCAGAAGTTTGCCGCAGGCCCTCGCATCGGTATTCTTACGGCCAGATCGGCAACTGATGAAAAAAGTATCGCCGCGTATACCGATGTTCTTGGTATTTCGTTTGCTGAGCAGGCGCTTGTAACGACCTTTGATGAGTGGAAACGTGAATTCCGCAGGTTGCAGAATGAGGTTGATCTGCTGATTGTGCGCCAGAACTCAGGTATCAGCGGTTGGGATGACCGCGAAGCCCAGGCATTCTGTCTTGCTGAAACTCTAATTCCCACTGGGAGCCCGAATCTTCACATGAGCCCATACACGCTGCTCTGTTACCCCAAAGATAACGGAGAATTCGGCGAATACGCAGGAAAAACCATTGTAAAGATTTTAAGCGGCACACCTCCCCAGTCGCTTCCTTATGAGAAAAATATTCGTTCCAGTCGTACGCTGAATACTCGAATTGCAAAAAAACTTGGAATCACCTTTTCGGCAGATTTTCTTGAATCAGCCAATTTTGTATCGGCCTTTACCGGCAAAATTGCGTTTATCAACTCATACCATCGTGGTTATGAATGGAGCGACAAAATCGAGCAGGCGTTTCTAAAATCAATCGGTGTCAGTGACTCTGCCGGGAAAGATGAATACAATGCAGAAGGGCTGCATATTCGTTTTTTCTATCTCGATGGCAAAAAGAATCCGGCAAAGGAATCTGTGACAAAGCGATCCAACGAAACCTTCAGTGAGCTGAATCAGTGGAAACCAGATCTGGTAATAGCTGCAGACGACGATGCTGCGAAATATCTCGTGGTTCCTCATTATATTAATACTGATCAGCCGGTTCTCTTTTGTGGACTTAACTGGGATGCATCCGTATATGGATTTCCCACCTCGAATATTCGCGGCATGGTTGAAGTGGCTCCGGTTCGTGAACTGATTGAGTTTCTGGTTCCTCTGGCGAAGGGAAAACGAATCGGATATATCGGCGCGGATGTTCTCTCTGAAGCAAAAGAACTGAATCATTACAAGAATACGCTTAAAATTTCATTTCACGATGGTGGTCTGGTGAAAAGTGTCGAGGCCTGGAAAAGCCTGTATTGTCGCCTGCAGACAACCTGTGATGTTGTAATTATTCTTTCTTATGTGGGCATCCCTGATTGGAACAATGCCGAGATGGAAAACTTTGTCATCAATGCAACAAAAGTTCCTTCGGGCACAACCACCACAATAATTCGCAGAATAGCTCTGGTAAGTTTTGCACGCCTTGCAGAAGAGCAGGGTTGGTGGGCAGGAGAACAGGCCCGTGCAGTGCTTTCTGGCAAACCTATTTCGGAAATTTCCATGACGAAAAACGTGCGATCTGTGAAGTATGTGCATACCGAACTGATGAAAAGACTTTCAATTAAGATGCCTACGTCACTGATTGATTCCTCATTTTTTATCGATGACGGGAAAGCTCAATGAAATCAAGGCTGTCGATTGTCGGGGCTCTGGCACTTGTTGTCTCGCTTGCCATGGTTTTGTTAATCATGGTGACAACTGTATTTGCCTATTTCAACCTGACGGCCATTATTGCCTCAAGTCAGGAAAAAATTTACGCACAGCGGGCAGAAGCGGTTATCGCGCTTTTGCAAAGGCGCTACGACCGGCTGATACAAACAGGAATGCCTGAAGTCTACGAAGATGACTTTAAAAGGCAGGCTATTCTGGAGCTGGAAGGGTTATTCCTGGCAAATTCTGCTAATACAAAGATTGGCCCTATACTCTTTTCAAAAACCGGTCAGACAATTGTGGCAGACGGAAGGTATGCTCCTGAGCCATTGTCATCTATCTGGCACGAGCTTTCTGGAGTCGAATCTACCGGTCGATTAAGCCGTACGATTAATGGAACGTGGATATACGCAGCCCTCTTCAGGCCATGGGGGTGGACACTATGTTATGCAGTTTCCGAGCAGGAGAAGTATTCTGACAGAACGGCGTTTTTTCTTGTACTGCTTCCGGTTATGCTCTTGATTACCGTTTTTTTTATTTTTGTAACCGTTGTAATCGTTAAACGCATTATCGCTCCAATCGCCTCACTGACACAGGCATCGAATGCCATTGCCGCCGGCGACCTGTCAGTGAAAATATCGACTTCCGGTATAGGCGAACTGGCTTTGCTGGCGCACAATTTTGCATCGATGCGCGACGCGATTCAATCTCAGATGGCTGAGTTGAAACAGCGTGAAGAACGCCTTCTGCAGATCACCAACAATATGACCGATGTGGTCTACACAGTTGATCTCAATCTTAATACAATCTATGTAAGTCCATCTGTAGAGCAGCTTCTGGGTTTCACGCCCGAAGAATACAGAAAACGTTCGCCGCAGGAACGCTATACCCCTGAAAGTCTTCACATTATCAGTGAGGTATTGGCACAGGAAATGGCTTTGGAGTCAGACCCATCGGCCGACCCGAATCGCAGCCGGGTTATGGAAATAGAAGAGTATCACCGCAACGGCTCGCTGGTTACCGTGTCAAATCATGCGAAGTTTATTCGTGATTTATCAGGCGCGCCAATTGGTTTTCAGGGTGTGACCAGAGATATTACCGAAATCCGTCGTGTTCAGAAGGATCAGGAAAAGCTGAAAGAACGGCTTCACCAGTCACAGAAAATGGAAGCGATCGGTCAACTTGGTGGTGGAGTTGCTCACGATTTCAATAATGCCCTGGGTGGAATTATGGGTATTGCAGAGCTGCTCAGGTCTCAAAACTTCAGCAAAGATGAACAGGACGAGTTTCTTGGCATTATTATTACCACCTGTACACGAGCTGCAGACTTAACCAGAAAGCTGCTCATGTTTTCTCGAAGAGAGAGCAGGACAAATACGGTTGTCGATTGCGTCAAAATTGTCAGCGATACTGTCTCGCTGCTTGAACACACAATCAATAAAAATATTTTCGTTTCGATGGAAAACCATGCGGCTCATACGTCGATTGCCGGTGATGATTCATTGCTCCAGAACGCGTTTATGAACATGGGTATAAATGCCAGTCACGCTATGCCAAACGGCGGCAGACTGACCTTTACGCTGAAGAATCTGGAACTCGATAAAGAATACTGTGAATTCTCTCCCTTTGAAATCAAGCCGGGCGAATATCTTGAAATTGCCATTCGCGACACCGGGTGTGGCATGCCTCCTGAGGTTCTGTCTCGCATTTTCGAACCGTTCTTTACTACAAAGGAACAGGGCAAGGGCACTGGACTCGGTATGTCGGCAGTTTATGGCACTGTACAGGAACACAATGGGGCAATTACGGTCAATTCCGAAGTTGGCTCGGGAACGGTGTTTCGCGTCTACCTGCCGGTTATTGCTGAAAAGGTGCGCAGTGAAACGCAGGCTGAACCTATTGTCACCGGATCCGGTACGGTGCTGGTTATCGACGACGAAGAGCTGATACGTTTCATAGCTTCATCACTTTTGAAATCACTTGGATACCGTGTTATCGTTGCAGATAACGGCCTTGAGGGTGTCAATATATTCCGTGAGATGGCCGGTCAGATCGATCTGATCATTCTGGATATGATTATGCCGGTTATGGGAGGCCGGGAGGCATTTTCAAGACTGCGCGAGATTCGTTCAGACATTCCCATCATTATTGCTTCAGGCTTTGCCAAAGAAGAGGATATGACAGAACTGAACAAGCTCGGAGTTAACGGGTTTCTGAACAAGCCTTTTCGGAAAGTGGAATTGGCGGGGATAGTAGGAAAATCAGTCGGGCGCAAGGATACATCTTTTTAATCACAGCATCGGAGAAAATAATGATCAGCACCGAAAACCTGGGCCTGAGTTTTGGCGGCAACAAGCTTTTTGCAGGGGTAAACATCAAGTTTCTCCCCGGAAACTGCTACGGCTTGATTGGGGCCAACGGCTCAGGCAAATCAACATTCCTGAAAATACTCTCAGGCGAAATCACCAATTATTCCGGAAACGTGAACATAACCCCCGGTGAGCGCATCGCCACTCTCAAGCAGAATCACTTTGCCTATGAAGATACCCAGGTTCTGCAGGTCGTTCTCATGGGCTACCCGGAACTTTATGCCGTGATGCAGGAAAAAGAAAAGCTTTATGAGAAAACCGATTTTTCTGAAGCTGACGGTGTGCGTGCGAGCGAGCTCGAAAGCCTGTGTGCCGAAATGAACGGCTGGGAAGCGGAATCGAACGCTGCCGTTCTGCTGGCCGGTCTGGGCATTAAAACCGAGCTTCATAACCTGCTGATGCGCGAACTGACCGGCTCAGAAAAGGTTAAGGTGCTGCTGGCACAGGCTTTGTTCGGTGATCCTGACATTCTGCTTCTCGACGAACCAACCAACCATCTCGACGCCGCCGCAATCCGCTGGGTCGAAAATTTTCTGGTCAATTGCGATAAAACGGTCATCGTGGTTTCGCACGATCGCCACTTTCTTAACCACGTCTGCTCGCACATGGCTGATATCGATTACGGCAACATCACTCTTTACACCGGCAACTATGACTTCTGGAGCGAATCAAGTCAGCTGGCGCTGAAACTGCAGCAGGATCAGAACAAGAAGCTTGCCGAAAAGGCCGAAGAGCTGAAGGCCTTTATTGCCAGATTCAGCGCCAATAAATCAAAATCATCGCAGGCAACTTCGCGGCGCAAGCAGCTGGAAAAGCTGAATCTTGAAGACATCAAACCATCTTCGCGCCGCTACCCTTTCATTGCCTTCAAGCCAGAGAGAGAAGCCGGCGACCAGCTTCTGCGCGTTCAGGGGCTGACAAAAACCATCGATGGCAACAGGGTTCTCAACAATGTGACTTTTACGGTCCATAAAAATGACCGGATCGTCTTTGTCGGCAGCAACGAGCTGGCTGCCACCACCCTTTTCAAGATACTGGCCGGCGAACTGGAGCCGGATGCGGGGTCGTTCAACTGGGGCGTTACCACTTCCCAGTCGTATTTTCCCAAAGACAACTCGGCTTTCTTCAGCGACAGCACCCTGAACCTGGTTGAATGGCTGCGGCAGTATTCCAAAGATAAAAACGACAGCTTTGTCCGTGGCTTTCTTGGCCGTATGCTTTTTTCGGGCGAAGAAGGTCTGAAAATGACGAACGTTTTATCGGGCGGGGAAAGGGTTCGCTGTATGCTCGCCAGAATGATGCTGAGCAGCGCCAACGTGCTGCTGCTCGATGGGCCGACCAATCATCTCGACCTCGAATCTATTACAGCGCTGAATAACGGGCTGATGAAGTTCACCGGCACCATTTTATTCACCTCGCAGGATCTGCAGTTCAACGAAACTATCGCCACCAGGGTCATCGAGCTGACCCCGGCCGGCCTGGTCGATTACGGCATCAGCTATGAGGAGTATTTAAAAACCCTGTAGAGCCCGGCTCTGTTTTTAAGTTCGCTTCAGTAGACGGTTGAGGCGGTGTCGCCGCCACGGCCGGTCCAGTTGGTGTGGAAAAACTGCCCGCGCGGCCGGTCGAGCCGTTCGTAAGTGTGAGCGCCGAAGTAGTCGCGCTGGGCCTGCAGCAGGTTGGCCGGCAGGCGCCCGCAGCGGTAAGCATCGTAGTAGTTCAGGGCGGTGCTGAGAGCGGGTACCGGTATGCCGCAGTCGATGGCGAGCTTGACGGTCTCGCGCCAGCCTGTCTGTGCACGGGTGACGACTTCGCTGAAATATGGCGCCAGCAGCAGATTCGCCATGGTCTGGTCAGCTTTGAAGGCCGCGTTGATATGACCGAGAAAGCGGGCTCTGATAATGCAGCCACCGCGCCAGAGCAGCGCAATCTGGCCGTAGTCGAGCTGCCAGTTGAATTCATTGGCTGCGGCCCGCAGCAGCTGAAAGCCCTGGGCATACGAACATATCTTGGCGGCGTAGACCGCTGTCTGCAGATGCTGCAGCATTGCCTGCCGGTCACCGCTGAAACGGAACTGTGGCCCCTGCAGTTTGTTGGCTGCCGCCAGACGCTCTTCTTTGATCGCCGAAAGACTGCGGGCAAAGACCGCTTCGGCAATCTGCGGAATTGCGACACCAAGGTCGAGGCCGGCCTGTGATGTCCATTTGCCGGTGCCTTTCTGGCCGGCAGTATCTAGAATGACGTCAACTAAGGCTTTGCCGGTTTCTTCATCTTTTCTGGCGAGAATTTCGGCGGTGATTTCGATCAGATAAGAATCGAGTTCGCCTTTGTTCCAGTCAGCGAAAACGCCGCTCATTTCGGCGGGCGTCATGCCGAGTGCCTGTGACATGATGTGATAGGCTTCGCAGATCAGCTGCATGTCGCCGTATTCGATACCGTTATGAACCATTTTGACGAAGTGCCCAGAGCCGTCGGGGCCAACCCATTCGCAGCATGGTGCTTCGCCGTCGACCTTTGCGGCAATCGCCTGAAAAATCGGTTTGATCGCCGGCCAGGCTCGACTGTCGCCGCCGGGCATGATCGACGGGCCGGTCAGGGCTCCTTCTTCACCGCCCGAAACGCCGGCACCGACAAACAGCATGCCGGCTTCTTCGGCTTCGCGGCTGCGGCGCATAGTGTCGGGGTAATGACTGTTGCCGCCATCGATAAGAATATCGCCCGGTTCGAGCAGCGGCATCAGGGTCTGCATCAGGTCATCGACCGGCTGGCCGGCCCGCACCATCATCATGATTCGCCGTGGCTTTTTCAGGCAGGCGACCATTTCTTCGAGGCTGTGGCAGCCGATAAAATTGCGCCCTTTGCCGCGGCCGCTCATAAAGCGGTCGACCTTGTCGGTGGTGCGGTTGTAGCAGGCGACGGTAAAGCCGCGGCTTTCCATATTCAGCATCAGGTTTTCACCCATGACGGCCATGCCGATCAGGCCAATATCTGCGAGTCTGGTCATTTTTTCACCCCGGCGACAAATATCTGGTAATCTTTCTGCAGCTTTGCATGGTAGCTGATAATCAGCGATATGAGCCCATCGGCCGATTTTTCGAGCCAGGCTTTCATTTTGCTGCCCTTGCCCGATCCGGCATGAAAATCGGCGGTTATATAGCCGAGAACCTCAGCCAGTTCGCCTATCTGCGCCGGACTCAGCGCCCGTGAGTTTTCGAGTGTTTCATCCCAGGCAAAAACCTGCTTTACGAGAAAGGCTTTGCCAGCGTGTTCCATGGTGCCGAGAAATGGGTCGGTAATGTGGTGGGCCCGCTTCATGGCGGCAATGGTCGTCTGCCGCTGCGTGGCAATGTCTGTGGCCGCCACACTGCTGGTGCGCATGACTTTGAATTCGAGCAGTACGTCATCCTGCCAGTCGGCGGTCGGGCCCTGCAGCAGGGCGTAATAGCGTTTCAGGCCGATACTGGCGAGGCCTTTGTCATAGCGCTGGGCGATATCGAGAATCTCGATCGCTTCTTTCTGAAAGCCGCTGAGGTTAGCCAGATAGGCGCTGAGGCTCGAGCTTACTGATGCTGCTTCAGCCTCCTCGACCGGGGCAAAGCGATCGAGATTCAGCGTGTTCGGGTTGCTTTTGGTGCTGCGTTTGCCGATGAATTTTTTGTATTTAACATCGATGCTGTCGTCGATGAAACCCTGCATGAATTCAGGAAACGGCGTCGCCGGCCAGTCAGAAGCCTTGTCGTTCGCGGCCCTGGCCAGGTAGCCGGCAAAAAGCTTCTGCAGCACGGTCTGTTGCTCTGCCGGTGTCAGTTTATCTGAATAGCCGGTCAGCACGCTGACACCGAGCCTGAAGATGTCGAAGGCGAGCGGCGCGCCGTCAAAAGCTTCGTCAAGATCATCGATGACGTAATCGGGCTTTTTGCCGTCTGCATTGAGCACCGAAAAATTGTGCATGTGCAGGTCACCGGCGATCACGCCGGTCGGCGCGGTTTTAACGAGAGCCAGTTCAGGGTTCGTCTGCAGGTCGTTGTTCATGATATGCGCGGTGCCGCGCAGAAAAGAAAACAGATCTTCAGCCATCGCTTCGAGTTTGTTCTGATAAAGCTCCGGCACTGAGCTTGCCACGTCGGCGTTGAACGCGTGAATCTGCTGCATCAGGTCGGGTGCCTGCCCGGCGAACGTGGTAACAGTTAAGAAAAACTGCAGAAGCAGTGCTATAAACAGTCTGATAGTCATTTTTCCCTCACAGAATTAAGTTTATCGCTGCCCATTATAGCCTAAATTGATATGGTTTTCGACAGCCCTTTTGCCTGCTGCCGGGCAATCGCATCAAACTTCTGGATTCCGGTTCTAAACCCGGAATAACGCAAATTATGGCAGTCATTCCTGCGTTTACGCCTCTGAGGGGGCCATAGCCCTTCGTAAATCCTTATCAAAAAAATGATTCGGCAACTACTGTCTCGATTTAACAACCCTCTGAAGATTCTCTAACTCTTTTGTCAGCTCTATTTCCAGATGAAACAGGTATTCATCAATGTCTGCGATTTCCCTTATGGTTACAAAGGTGTCGCTCTGCTTTATTGATTCTATCTCAAGCTCTATTCTTGAGATGCTGTTTTTCAGATATTTTATCCGTTCTAAAAGCTTCGTTTTATTGCTTTCAGTATCAGATGTTACCTCAAGGTGCTTTCCAGACTCCAACTTTCCAAGAATCTCCAGCACCTTCTTTAAATCTTGCGCCCTGTAAGCTTCTGCTAAGGCTGCAAAATATTCTTCGCCTTTGATTTTGTATTCACCGGTAAGTTTATCGGGGTGACAAAGGTGGCTGGCTTTACGGTAGGCTCTCTTCAGCTCTTTCTTCTGATCTTCATCTAATTCATGAACAGGTTTTTCGATCAGTTCTTGGTAGCTTTTGTGGAATTCTTCATACCCTTTGCGTATTGTTTCTTCTTCGAGACTGTTGTGTTCTGCTAGTTCCTCTTGCAGCTTAAGGATTTCACTCAACAAAGAGCCTAGCTTTAGCAGGTATTGTGTGTTGAAAGTGTTTATTTTCTGCTCATAATCAGCCTTTTCATCGAGCAATGAATTGAGATGATTTTCCAGAAATCTTAATTCAAGCTTTAACCCCTGAATTTGCGGGTCTTCGTATCGAGACAAACCAGTATTATTAGCATTGTAATGGTCTATTTTCCGGATTACGTGCTCAAAGGATTTGCTTTTAATCAGCTGAATTATTTCGTTAACATCTTCATCAACAGGCAAAGACTCAAGTTTCTGAACTTGTAAGTCAATAAGTTCAATTTCTTCTATTGCAATTGCACTTTTTATTATTTCTAACCGCTTTACGATTTCTTTATCCAAAGTGAGCCTTCTTGTTTGTCTTTCCAAGCTGTCACGTTGAGCTGACTTTTTTATTGGAAGCGCAAAAGTTGTGATTTTTCGCAACTTTTTGTGACAGCTTCGACGTTCCGCGTCGACGCACTTCGTTAGATTGATACATGATTTTTAAAATCTTCAAGAATAAATTTTGCCTCATGGCAAATATCAAATTTACAATATTCCTCCATTAATATGGTTGGTAAACTTTTAAGTCTGAGAAAAAAATTGCTTTCTTGATCTTTACTACCAAAATCATGATTATTGCCTTTGTGAATCACATCATCGTCGATTATTACCATGGGCTTAGAATGGGCAATTGAATTTCTTGCCCGATTAAGTAGATTCAAAAGTTCATAAACTTGCCCAGTTTTATCAATATTGTATTTTTCAAACAAAAATTTGGGGAAAACCAACCACTTATCGATGAAAGAGATTTTTTCAAAGACAGCGTATTCCTGTGAAGACAACTTTTGGGCAAAAATATAATTTATTGTCGATTCAAGCAAGGCGTGAGCGAGCAACACTAATTTCAATCGATATTCAGAAATAGACAGTTTGAACTCTTGAAATTTCATAATCATAAATTCGCTTTCAGGCAAATGAGAAAATTTTTCGTCAAATTCATTAATTCTTTTATTCAATGAATTGTAAGCTGCAAACTCCTTTACAAGGGCAGAATGCAATAATACATGCTGTGCTGAAGATTGTTTATGGGTCATTTTTATTGCCCCTCTTTTTCGATCTAACGCGCCAGAGTTGAGCTGCGCTCAAGGTTCTGCTCTATCAGTGGGCGGAACGACCTTCATATAAAATTACAACTTGTCCACTTTTGTCTCGATTCAGGAGACCGTTAGGCAATTTGTTGTGAACAATGCCTTCGCAAAGGATCAGTAATTCTAAATTAGTAAGCAGTGCAATTTCTGGAGGCAAATCTGTTAAATCATTATAACTTAAAGCTAACTGTATAAGTTTTGTAAGCCGCCCTATTTCCGGCGGCAGCTTAGTAAGATTATTGTGACAAAAACTTAAATCTGTAAGATTGGTAAGTTGACACACTGCTGATGGTATTTTTGTCAGCTTATTGTTACCCACGTCTAACCTTTTCAGGTTAGTAAGTTGCATAATCTCCTGTGGCAATTCTTGCAGTTCATTTTCTAATAAATCTAGCTCTATAAGATTAGTAAGATTACCAATTTCAGGTGGCAACTTGGTAAGTTTGTTGTATGTTAAAAATAACTCTGTAAGGTTGGTAAGTTGGCATATTTCCGACTGCAATTCTGTCAAACCATTCTCAGAGAAACGTAAGTAAGTAAGTTTGGTGAGTTGAACTATTGCCGGAGGCAATTTAGCTAGTTTATTGCCTGATAAATTTAACCATGTGAGATTGCGGAGTTCCCCTATCTCTGGCGGCAATTCAGTCAGATCGTTGTAACATATATTTAACTTAGTAAGCTGTGTTAAATGACCAATACTTTTTGGAAGTTGTTTGATCTTCATGTCAATTAATTCGAGAACAGATAACTCTAAAAGCCCTTTTTTTGTCCTTGGAAGTACAGAATCCTTGATTCCGTATTCATCAGCCCATGCAATTAATTCTTTGACCCAAGTATCACCGCCTTCAGAAAGCTGTCTATTCGTTAAAATCCGTTCTGTAAGCTTTAGCAGATTCCTTGCTTTGCCTATAGCGATCTGGCTATCTTCTCGAAGAGCTATCTGTTTTTTGTCGGTCATGGTTTATGTTTACCCCCTCAAAAGTAACAAATTTCTAAACTCTATCTATGGTTTTTTTGTTCCAATTCTTACCAAACCCCGATTGCCCGCAGGTTGTGCAAATATAATCACCCGTCTCTGAGCCCAAATAGTATTCTTTCTCTATATGTTCGTGAGAACATGGTGGGTTGCCTTTTTTCAACCATTTTTCTTGAAGTTCTTCAGCCCGATCTGTTTGCATAATTCAAGCTCCTATTTTTGCTATTGATTCCATTCTTAACAAAACAATCGGAAATCTATCCTGACTTGCAATATCTGAGGCCAACAGGCCCGGCAAAGCATTTCTGAAATCCCTGCTTTGCAGCCAACTACGAAAGATTTTTCCCAGATATTTCTGAAGCTTGCTTTCTGCTGATTTGATCTCGGCCACAATTTCTGAACGGCCATCCAGAATTGTAATGATGTCTTCCAGATCGTGACTAGCCATAAAGTCATTGTTGCCGCGACCTAGAAAGGCCTCAATTTTGGTAGCCAGGAAGTATGGGGCGGTAACAACTTTAATTTCAGTGTCTTCCAGAGTGATAATGCTGTAATTTTTAACGGCGGCCTTATACCATTTGTTGGCAAACCCCAAAATGGCCTCATCACAAGGCATGATATCGGCAACAACCGAGTTTATCCGCCAGCGGCAGATAATTGGCGGGTCGTCTTCAAGAATCTGATTAAACCCGGCTTTTCTCAAAGACTCTTCGAAGTCGTGGAAACCGCTTCTATTTGTGGTTTCGACGATTAGATCGACATCCCTAGTCGGGCGGATTCCGGCAATCGCGGTTTCAGTGATTAAGAGAGAGACGACGGAACCGCCGAGAAAGACGACCTTGGTTCTTAGTTCTGGGGGAAGGCCCTGGGCGACTTTCAGCAGCATTTGTTCGTTTGTAGATAATGTCACAGTTTAATACCTAATCTTCGTTTTAGTTCTTTTTCTGCTAGATTTCTTTCTCTGGCTCGCCCACCTCTTATGGCATCAACAATGGCAAGTAGTTCGTAGAGAACAGGGTCATTTAAAGCAGCTTTTGGAACCGATTTATAGAGTGGTTTAAAAGTCTGCCCTCGAACAGAGCCTTTTGAATAAGGCCATACCGGCAACGATTCGTTATTTTCGACAAAATGAAAATTGAGCGGTGCCACAGCATGAGCTGTTGGCAACCCTATTGTGATTTCGCCAAATTCAGCAGGAAAAACATACTTTAAGCCATGAATTAAAAACTCCGCAATTGCGTTGAAGTTGGGTAATCTCGTGTTTTCATGGATAAGCCTTGATTTAGCAGCCCTCTTAAAGCCCGCGTGTACTTCAGACGAGCTCATGCACAGTTCATCTGCTAATGAAGCAAAATTCCACGAAGTTTCCTTATTAGAAAAACCACCTTCATATATAATATGAAAACAAGGCGAACTTTTCTCTGGGCGAAGTTTCGCAATTATTTTCAAAATAATCACAACATCTTGTGGTTTAAGCATATGTTGATTGTATTCGCTATTCGCGAATAGCGCAAGCGGTTTTAAAAAAAGATAACTCTGTGGTTATAGTAAGAAAGATGACATCAGAGGGGCAGTGGGTGGGATTGTGATTTTCAGGTTGGCGATCAAGTGAGCGCCCAGTCGTTTCGGTGTAGGATGCGACGGAGTATCGGGAATTTCGTTTTGATGAGAGAAAAAGGCATTTTGGTGCAATTGCCTTTTTTCTACCAAGCGGGTTGAAATGTTACGGGACTGATTTGAAAAGTGCTGTGAGTTGTGGGTAGAATCTTGAAAAATGCAGCAATGAGGTTTTTATGACGAAAGTTTCGCCACAGGCGCAGAACTGGATCGATGCATTGAAGATGCAGCCGCACCCCGAAGGTGGATGGTTTGCCGAGGTTTTCAGGGCGGCGGGCACGATAGCGGCCCCGGCACTGCCTGGGCATGCCGGGGCGAGGCCGTTTCTGACCTCGATTTATTTTATGCTGGTTCCGGGCAGTGTGTCGCGTTTTCACCGGCTGAAATCAGATGAAATCTGGTATCACCACGCCGGCGGCAGCCTGAATATTCATCAGATCGACGCTGCCGGTAATTATTCGGTTGCCCGGCTCGGGCGCAATCTTGCGGCCAGCGAGAAACTACAGGTGGTTGTTCCGGCCGGAGTCTGGTTCGGTGCAACGTTGAACGGCGATGAAGAAGCCCTGGTCGGCTGCGCCGTCGCGCCCGGTTTCGATTTTGCCGATTTTGAGATGCCCGATCGCAGAGCCATGCTGAAGCTTTTTCCGCAGCACGCGCCAATTATCGAACGCCTCACCTGGGCCACGGATGAACACGGATAGACACGGATCTGGTCATTAAAATCCGCTTTGTTTGCAGTTATCAATAAAGAAACGGCAATTCAGCCAGGTTCTGCGGTGTATCTGACCAGAAATCAGAGCCTGCTGGCAATTCAGTAGTCGATGCTGTGCCAGTAGGGGTTGTTGAGATTCTGGTTGGCAATGGCGCTCGAAATTGTGGTGGTCAGCTCGAAATAGTTGCGGCCGCCGCCGCTGTCTTTTGGGTCGGCGTCGATGGTCAGGGTCACGAGCAGCATCGGAATCTCGGGCTTGAGCGGGTGTCCGTAAAGTTCGAAGCGGGCGCCGCGGATATCGCTGAAAATCTTTTCGTTGCCGGCTTCGGTGCGCACCAGGCATGGTCGTTTGGGGTCTGTGGTGTTCATGGTGTAGTTGACTTCGCCGACCTTCGGAACCCCGGAAGTTTCAGGGGTGTCGTAAAGATGCCGGAAAAAATGAATTTCGCCGTCAGAAACAAGAACCGGCACTGAGTTCGCATCTTTATTGAACGCCTTTTTCTGAATTACCGGGTTGCGCAGCGCGTTTATCTTCTGGGCGAGCGTCGCATCTTTCGCGATGACCGGTGCGGCGCACCTGAAATCGCGGCGCAGGTAGTTGATCGCATGTCTGGCACCCTGCAGTTCCTGCAGGTCGACCGAACCGCGGCTGCGCTGCAGGGTGATGTAACTGAAAACCTTGTAGGACATGGTCAGCAGCGCCGAAACCAGCATCATGCCGATCATGGCTTCTACCAGCGTGAATCCTGAACATCGCCGTTGCTGTGCCTTATTTTTCATCAATATGGCTCACTTTCGTCGAAAAGCAGGGTCGCCAAAGACAGTTTGCGCATGCGGTCGGGTTCGTCGCCGATCGCGTCGATCTTGTCGGGCGCTTTGCCCTCGTTCCAGTAGACGTCGACCGCCACTTTGCGCAGAAATCTCGCGCCGGCGCCGCTGCTGACCGGCTCGAATCTGATTTTTCGATAAAACCAGGCGTTGTTGTACTGTTCGGGGTAGTTTTTCGTGGCCGGCTGCCACACAGAACTGGCGTGCATCGGTATTTTAACCGAGTTACCGGTGGCAGCATGAATCAGCGAACCCTCGAACATCTGCAGTGTTGCCGGTGTCAGCTCAGACTGCGGCGTAGACTGTATCAGTTCGATGGTTTCCTGGGCGATCTGCAGGGCGCGCAGATAATTGCCGGCTTTGCTGGTTTCGACGCGGGTTGACGAGGCAAAATAGATCAGGCCGCCAAAGAAGATGATGCTGACCGAAAGCGCGACAATGATCTCGACGAACGAAAAAGCGCGGCGCTGCATATTAATCATCAGCCACCCCCATTTCCGGTGCCGGGAAACCCGTGCCTTGGCGGTAATTCCGTTTCAGGAGCAGGTTCGCCGGTATTTCCCGCCGGTTCTTTCGCAGCCCGGTCTTCGGCTTCTTTCAGTTCGCGTATTCTGGCAACGGCGCCCCGGGTTACTTCAGGCGCCTGCGGTACGAGAAAATCGACCGGCAGTTTGTGAAAATCAAGGGCAAAAGGCTGATTGGTCGAGAAAAACTCGACCGGCAGGCTGTCGAACGATGGCTTGACCTGCTTGCCAGAGGCTTTTCGGGCGTCCATGAGGCGATCGAGCTCATTGCCAGAGATGGCACTGACAGGCCCGGAAGTGTCGACCCGGTCACGGTTGCCGGTTCCCTCGTCGGTGGTCAGCGATCTGAGAATCTCGGGCGCCCGGCGCGAAATCCAGGGTGCGGCGATCAGCAGGGTGATGAAGAATGAAATGCCCATCACCTTGAGAAACAGCGCGCGCAGTTGTCGGTTATTCAGCATGGTAATCGACCGCCAGCAGTGATTTGTTCTCGCCGATACTGACTCTGACCGGGTAATCAGGAAAATACAGGTTCGCGTCGTGTGAAATCTTGAGATGACCGCCGTCAGGCATTTTGCGCAGGTCGAAAAGGCTGTCGACGATCAGGTTGCCGTGAATATCGACGCTCTTGTCTTCGAACTCGATGCCGCCTTCGGCAGCCGCTGAAACCGATGAATTGTCGCTGAAGCAGGTGGTGGCGGCGAGCGAAGCGTAAATTTTTGCGGTGCTTTCAGAGGTTTTGATGTAGAAACGGCCGCTCATCAGATAGACGTTGAGACGGTCTTTTTTGGGATCGAGCGGCGCCAGACTGCCAATGTGGCAGTGCCCGTCGGCGAGCACGATTCTGCCTTTGCCGCGGTAGTGGTTGACGCCGCTGAGATTCAGGATTTTGTTGCCTGAATTCATGATCAGCATGACCCCGTCGAGATCGAGAACCTTTTTGCCGGCGATGGCTTTAACCCGATCATTGATGAACTGATCGGGGTTCTGATAAGAATGCGAAACGGTCTGCAGGCTTTCGTCAAAAGCCGGAAACACGTCATGTCCCTCGATGCCGCTTTTTACGGCGGTCGGGGTTTTGGCGGGGGTCGTGCCGGCGCCGAAAAAGAAGTTGTTGATCGAGAAATGTTCGATCGGCATCGACATCAGGCGGTCGGTGCGCTTGTCGACCGGCGGGTTCAGCTGTTTGCCCGAAAAGGTTTCGACCGGGTTCTCGTAGTGCATTGGCACAACCGGAAACGGCACGTCGAGTGAGTAACCGCCGTGCAGATTGAAGGCGACCTCGACCTGGTCGACGAAGGCGATTTTGAAGAAGCGCAGATGCACCGGCCCTTCGATATAGAGCGGAATATCGCGGCCTTCACCGAAGAACAGCGGCATTTTGCCGCCCTTGACCCGTTGCGGGTTGAAGGTTTTCATTTTGTCGAAATATTCGATTATGCCAGAATATGGGTGTTCATCGGTGAATGATTTGCCGCCGCTGCCAAAAATACTGGTGTAGTCTGAGTAACCGTAGTGGTATTTCCAGTTGGCCATCAGCGAGCGCACCAGCGACCTGAACACGTCAGAGGCGGCCGGGTTGCCACCCGATTTCTGGTAATCTTTGGCGATTACGTAGGGCAGAGAACCCTCGTTGAGGTCGCCCTTATGCGAATTTACTATCGCTTTGTATATCGAAACCAGTTCAGGGGTTTTGTGAAAATCAGAGGCTGGGTTGAAAGACCCTGAAATAGTCGAAAACGGAAAAGGCGGATTGACAAAAAACATATTATTGGCGCTGGCGGCGGCATGCTGGCTGCTGACCGTCTGAAAGGCACCGGGCTGGTAAAAGCCGCCGAGCAGGCGCTTGTCTTCTTTGAAATCGAGATCGAGAAGCACCGGCGGGGTCTGAGCGCTTTTCGCCCCCTGCGGAAACTCAGGGCAGGTCGGGTAGGAACGGTTGCCCAGATAGGCGAACGAATAGCGGGTCGGGTCGTCTGGCGTTATGCCCTGCACGATAATACGTTTTTGCGGGCTGTTGAGTGTTTTGCAGTAGCTTTTAACGAACAGGGCGTATTTGTCGACGAACGGGTCTGCAAGGTCGACGATTTTAAGCTCGCGACGTTCTTTGACCCTGATTTCAGCCGGGTTATCCTTGTATTTTGCCCGGCCTGTCAACTCTATGTGCCCGATATAAGAAGGTCTGGGGCCGTTAATCCGCTCTGTGACGACTATATTTACCTGCCCTGACACTTCGCCGTTTTTGCCGAGATATTCGTCGACGAGCTTGTTGGCCTGCCCCAGCTGTGCTGCTGAGAAATCAGCCTTGTAAACCGACTTTGCTCCACCGCCAGGCTTTGACTGCCAGAACCCGCGTATGCGCGAACCAATTGAACTGTCAGGGTCATTCACCTGGGCCTTGACGATGGCAAGCATTTCGTTGATACCGGCCTGAGCGAGCAGAACCACGCGTTCCTGATCGATCGTTCTGTTCAATTGCAGAACTGCGCCGCTCTTGTGCCGGCTGAGGCCGATGATCATGATCAGCATGACCAGCGCGAAAGTGATGACGAGAAAGAGAACGAAACCGCGGCGCTGGTTGAAAACAGCTATCCGGGTCGATCTCTGATCTGTATTCTCTTTCTGTGGCATGTTCATTTCAGTTTATTGATTTCTGTTAAACCGACTTAAAACGTTTCGGCGGCCAGGTTCGTCAGTCGGGCGCCATTAAACCGACTTTTTTATGCGTCTGCAAATAAGATAACATTAAACCCGCGCCGCTGTCATTGCCTCTGAACAGCTTCGCCCCGCGCAGCACCTTTTTGCGGCAGAAGCGCGCAAAAAAGATGTTGCCACGGGGCGAAACTTTCTGATTCGAAAGAGGTTAATCCCAGTTGAGGCCGGGTTCTGATTTGGCGGCCGGCAGCGGGGCGCTGTCGATTATTTCGTTGGTTGTATTGGCAGCTTCTGATTTGACCGGTTTGAAAAGTTCGCTGACGCCTCTTTTGATGATAGCTTTGGCGGCAGCGTTGTTGGCTGAATTCGATACCAGATTACCGGCGCTGTCTACGATCATGTCATCAGCGGCACCAACCAGATTGTCTGCCATGCCACCGGCAATGTTGCCGAGGCCTTTTGAGACTACGCGGTTGAGGGCTTCCTGAGCGGCAGCTTTCGTTGCCTCTTTGCCGGCGACAGCGAGGAACTGCTTGTCATCAGTGATTGCCTTGTCGGCTGCGGTATTGAGAGTGTTGCCGGCGGCTTTGAGAATTGCGGCGGCAATACCGGTTGCAGTGGCGGCTTTGCCGGTGATTGCGGCGATCGGGCCTGCAATCGGGGCAGCGGGCGGAAAGGCACAGATGGCGGTGCAGAGAAGGCCAACGCTGCCCAGAACCATCGAGGCTGTCGACAGCGCGCTGGCTGCATCCAACAGAGCCTTGGCGGCTTCTTTGAGAGCTTTCTGGTAGATGCCGAGGGCGCTGGCATTTGCATCGAGACTTTCATAGACCTTGGTCGGATCAGTGCTGGCCGCCTCTTTGAACGACCCCTGCTTCAGCAGTTCCATGGTCTTTTTGGCGTCGTCCTGGATTTTTTTGATATCGGCGTTGGCTTTTTCGATCTTCGGGACGTAGCGTTCGAGTTCCTGTTTTTCTTTCAGGGCTTTCTCTTCTTCTTCACTGCGATCTTTGCCGCCTAGCCAGGTCGGGCGGTTGGCCCAGGCGTTCTTGATGTCATTGATGCGGTTCAGGGTCCATTCAGAGACTTTGCCGAGTTCGATCGGCTTGATCGCCATGATTTCGTCGTAGGTCTTCTGATAATCAGCTACTGCCTGTTCGATCTCTGCCTTCTGGTTTTTGGCTTCCTGGGCGGCAACGATTACCGGCGACATCAGCTGCACAAAAAACGTAAACAGAACGAGCAATGCGACAAGTTTACGCGAGTATCTGTTCATAATGACCTCCGAGTGTTTTACTTCTACTTTAACTATACCCCAAAAAAACCAGAAAGTTTTGAAGTGGCAGAAAAAAAGTGTACCGAAAATTAAAGTCGAGTTCGGAAATGGTGAATTATCGCCGCCATTGTGTTACTGTATGGGCATGCATCCAATACTATTTGAATATGGGCCGATCCGCATCGGTTCTTACGGTGTCACGCTTGCAATCGCCTTTATCACTGCTTTTTTGCTGATCAACCGGGAGTTCAGAAAAAACAACTGCGATGTCGAACTCGCCTGGGATCTGCATTTTTTCGCGATTTTCGGCGGCATGATCGGCTCTCGCCTGCTGTTCATCTTTGAGAATTTCAGGGCTTTTCTTGCTGACCCGCTGTCGATGATTTTTTCAACCACCGGCTTTTCAGTGCTGGGCGGCTATGTGCTGGCGCTGATTCTATGCATTGTCAGGGTACGCATGTCTGGCGAGCCTTTTTTCAGAATCGCCGACATCTATGTTCCGGGAATGGCGATCGGCTATGCCATCGGGCGCCTCGGCTGCATCGTGGCTGGCGATGGCTGTTACGGCCTGCCGTGCGAACTGCCCTGGGCGATGAGTTTCCCGAAGGGGCTGGTATCGACACTCAGTGCCGAAAACCCGCCTCTGGCAACTTTGTATGCAAAGCTGTTTCCGGGCCAGCCGGTGCCAATTGACATTCATGTGCACCCAACGCCTCTTTATGAATCGATTTCGACCTTTATTCTTCTCGCCATCCTTCTGCTGGTTAACTGGCGTATCGGCGGCGGCCGGCGTTTTGCCTTTTTCATGGTCTGGTTCGGGGTTTCCCGGTTTTTCGTTGAATTCATCAGGTTGAATCCTTTTGCCTACTGGGGAATGTCGTCGAGTCAGGTGCTTTCGTTGCTCTTCATTCTGGGCGGCATTGTCATCGCCGCCACCTCTTCGGCCCGCCTGGCGCGAATCGACGCTGCGCCCGTGCCGGCCGCAGTTCCCTCAGAAGATTGAAAAGCGTTGGCGATTGCGTTATGCTGACAGAAAATAACAAGCGAAAGGTTCAAAGATTATGGCTCTGATTCTGGTCAGAGAAATCGTGCAGGACCAGGGACTTCTGGTTGTGGCCGGCAAAGAAGGCCTCGACCGCAAGGTAATATCTTCAGAAGTACATCGACCCGGCCTCGAACTTGCCGGTTTTTTTGAACATTTTGGCTACGAGCGCATCATTGTTCTTGGCCGCACCGAACTGGCATATCTTGGTGAGCAGAGCGCCGAAACCCGTAAAGTCAGGCTGCGTCAGCTGCTGTTTTTCAATATTCCCTGCATAATCATCACTGATGACCTGCTGGTGCTCGACGAACTGCTTGAGCTCTGCAATCAGAAAAAGATTCCGCTGCTGCGCACCTCGGCGCGCACCGGCGAATTCATCTACCAGCTGTCGCGTTATCTGCACAACCGTTTTGCACCGCGCAAAAGTGTACACGGTGTGTTTGTCGAAGTTTATGGCGTCGGTATTCTCATCATGGGCCCGTCAGGAATCGGCAAAAGCGAATGCTCGCTCGAGTTGATCAAGCGCGGACATCGTCTCGTGGCCGATGAAGCGGTGCAGCTTATGAAGATCAGAGAAACCAAGGTCGTTG
>CAZFUG010000053.1:0-20498 GCA_964522035.1 uncultured bacterium | reverse complement strand
CTCAGGCAGGGTATAGCCGCCGGACAATGGCCGGCCGTTTCCTGAAATCGCGGGCCTGAAACTGAAAAGCATAGTATTCTCTGCCGTAATAGTACTTCCTGACAAAATTCCTGGTAGACTTGCGACAAAACTTTTGAGATTCTATTTTTAATAAGTTATCATTAAAGAAGTATCTGCGTAAACAGGCAAGGAGTATGAAGATGAAATTTTTCGCAAGATCGGGCTTCGCAAAACTCGGTATGGCAGTTGCATTTATGGCCGGCGGCGCAGTATTTGCCGGTGACTGGGTGCAGGTTCTGCCGGCTAAGGCTGGTTACGAACTGATTAAAAAATCAGGCACCGGACGCGAAAAATATACTCAATTCGGCGAAACCATGATCATTCATGGCGGCGAAATCTTCAACGACGAGGCCAACAAGTCGGCTCCGACCGATTCATACCCGGTTCGCCCAGGCGAAAAACTGGTCATGGTCACCAGCAAAGATCCGGCGATTCTCAATGCGACCTTCCCTGGTGCCAGAGAAGTGTTCAAGGGCAATGGTTTTATCGTGCTGCTCGCTGGTGAAACCGCAGCGATGAACATCAACGCCAAGAGCTCTGATTTCACCAGAGTCGACCCGGTACCCGGCAACACAGTAGTTCTCACCGCACCGGTCAGAGGCGACAAAGATACATTCAAGACCGACGACGAAATTGCCGGATTTATCAATAAGCTCGACATGAAGGTCTTCATGAGCGACCTCAACGATCTCGTAAACTTCAAAACCAGATACACCTATGTCGCTCCGGCACAGCAGTCGGTTGACCATTGCCAGAAGATACTCGAAGGCATGGGCTACAAGGTCTGGCAGGCGCAGTTCGGCATGGGTGGCAGCAGCGCCAACAACCTGATTGCCGAAATCAAGGGCACTGACGAAGAAAAATACGGTCAGATCATGGTGGTAGGTCATCTTGACAGCACTTCGCGCCAGCCGAAGACCAACGCCCCGGGTGCCGACGATAACGGCAGCGGCGCAGCCGGCGTCATCGCTCTCGCCAGACTGTTAAAAGACAGCGGCCTGAAACCGGCAGCGACAATACGCTTTGTTCTGTTCATGGGTGAAGAGCAGGGTCTTTATGGTTCAAAAGCTTATGTAAAAACCATGCCCGGCGATGAAAAAGCCAAGACCCGTGCGGTCTTCAATCTCGATATGATCGGCTTTGACGCGGTTGCGCCGCTCTCGGTCATGATCGAAACCAGTTCTTTCAACAAACCGATGGTCGAAAAAATGACTGAACTGGCAAAAAGTTATGCAGACTTCACCATTCAGACCAGCTATAACCCCTACGGTTCTGATCATGCGCCCTTTCTCAACCAGAAAGTTCCGGCAGTTCTGACCATTCAGTCTGAATTTGAAAGCAACCCGAACTACCATCAGATCACCGACACCATGGAAATCATCAACGAAGATCTGTGCAGAAATATTCTGAGAGTGAATGCTGCCGCCATGTTCGTCTACGGGGTTAAACCTGAAGGCAGTCGCTGAAACGAAAGCCAGACAATGCATCAGCTGCAGAAAGATTCAAACCGGCAGTCAGACGAAACCACCAGTGTCAGCGAGCTTAAAGAACTGGTAAGCGAGTTTGTGAGCGAAAGAAACTGGGAAAAGTTTCATACGCCACGCAATCTTGCGGTGTCGGTTACTCTTGAAGCCGCTGAGCTGCTAGAACACTTTCAGTGGGCACCGCCCGGCGACGAGACAATTGACAGTCACAGGCACCAGCAGATTTCAGAAGAGCTGTCTGACGTTATGGCCTATCTACTGAGTCTGGCAAACGTGCTGAAAATTGATATCGCCTCGTCGATGCGGGCCAAAATGCAAAAAAACCGCAAAAAATACCCGGTTGAAGCCAATCTTGGCACCTGGAAAAAACCCACGGAATAAAGCAGAATATGAAAGAATTCATCTGGGCATGGATTTTCTGGGCATCGGTGGTTTTCTGTACCCTTCTCGGCATCAGCCTTCTGGTGGCGTTCATGCTCTATTCAACCGCGCCGCAAAATATGTATACTCCGGTATTTGCAGCCGGGTTTGGTTTTGCACTCGGTTTTTTCGGGCTTGGCGCGATAATGGTATTTGCTTTCGATCGATTTTCTTCGAAAAACACGATTTTTAAAGAAGTCGAAAACGAATTCTTCAACAAAGTCATCAAGGAAATGCCTTTTCTGTTCTTTGCCCTGCTGTATTTCTTCTCGCTTTCGGTCTATATGGGCCTGTTTCTGCTGGTGCTTACATATATCCGCAACAGTGTCGTATGAAATTAACAGAATTTACCGCCCCGGTTAAAGCCTTTTTTGCGCGTTTCGACATCTATCAACTTCTGGCCGTGCCGGTTTTGCTGGTGGTAATGTTTTATTCGATCGATTTCAGCTCAAACGACATACAGGTCGGAGTGGTTTTACCTCTTACCGGCGAGCACGCCCAGCGGGCTGAGAACCATCTAAACGGCATGAATCTCGCCGCCCGCCATATCAACGGCCTTGGCGGCATAAATGGCCGCAGACTTTACCTGCAGATTCGCGATACGCAAGGACAGGCCGAAAAAACTGCCGAAGTCGCCCGCGACCTGATCTATGAAAATGCGGTTTTTGCGCTGGTCGGTGGCTTCAGCCCGGCAAATACGAGAATAATTCAGGCGCTCGCAGAAAAAGCCCATGTTCCGTTTATCACCGGCATCTGCACTCACTATGAAACGACGGCAAGCGGGAACCGCTTCACCTTCAGAAGTATTACCGACGACCGCAGGCAGTTTGAGGCGCTTGCCGATTACGCTCTCAAGCGATTCAACAGCCGAAAGCCTGCCCTGATATATGATCTAGAGCTCTATGGGCCTGACAGCGCCCAGAGGTTTATCGAAATTTCAAATCGTTCCGGTCAGCAGGTATGCGCCGCAGTTTCATACAAAAAAGGGACGCTGAATTTTCGCCGCCAGCTTGAAACCATAATGGCTGCCACACCCGATCTTCTGGTAATTCTGGCACCGGCAGCTGATTCTGCTCTGATTCTCAGGCAATTCCGTGAAGCGCGGTTTTCACGCCCGGTTATTGGCGGCAATCAGCTTGCTGCCAGTGAATTTGTCAATCTTGCCGGGGTTTACTCAGAATCAGTCGTGACAACCATGCCTTTCAATCCGCGTGCCGGCGGGCAGCGGGCCGATTATTTTCTCAGTGAATATAACGAAGCCTTCGGACAACCGGCCGATGCCGATGCAGCCATGGGCTATGAAGCGATGATGCTGATGGCACTTGCATTCAAAGCCTCTGATCTTGACCGGAATTCGGCACGCAATGCCCTGGCAGCCCTGCACGGCTGGGAAAGCGTCGCCGGTTCAGGCGGGTTTGACGAAGACGGCAATCAGGTAAGGCCTGCAGAAATTGCCATCATCAAGGACCGCCAGAAAATACCGGTGACAATGGAGGGGCTGTTTTGAAAAACGTCTTTGTCGCCCGTAATTCAGGGTGGCTTTTCTGGCTGATACTGATTCTGGTCTCGATTGCATTTCTCGTGGCAAACGAGTCGTCGAATCAGCCTGAATCATCATTAAGTCAGACTGGTTCGGCAGATGGCCAGATACAGGATGGGGCAAACCCGGCCCCAGCCATCAGCGAGGCGCCGAAGCTTATTTCCGAAAACGGCGAACCGACCAACAGCCTGGCGGTGCCTTTCAGCCGCCTCTATAAAACCGCGGCGGTGAATGATATTCTGGTTGATCCGCGCGGATTTGTCTGGGCAGCGACCGAGCAGGGTCTTACGTCGATCAAAGAAGACCAGCTGCAGACCTTTTCGATCGAAGAGGGCAGTTTTCCGTTTCAGCAGGCAGAATGCCTCGCCTATGACGGCAAAGACCTCTGGGTTGGCACTTTGACCGGCCTGTGCGTGCAAAATGATTCTGGGCGTTTTGTCAGGTCAGAACTGTCTGATTCTCTGCCCTCACAGCTTATCTGGAGCCTTGTCTGGGACGGAACCACTATCTGGGCTGGCACACAGAACGGCGCGGCCTTCATGAAGCCAGGCAGTGGCTTTCAAACAATCAATGAAGCAAATACCAATGCTGGCCTGCGAAACAACTGGTGCCACAATCTTGCCCGCCCGGGCAGCTGGTTTGTTGCTGCCCATGATCGCGGTATCAGTATCTGGAACATCAATTTTCCCGCTTCAAACCCAGAACTCTGGAAAAATATCGATCATGCCAGGTCGGTCATCTCGCGGCCGATCACCGACATTGCCTTCGACGGAACAAGAATATGGCTGGGCACCGGCAGAGGCGTTCTGCTGCTCACGACTCCGGTCGAAAAGTTCTTCAATGATTTTACTCCGAATCTCGTGAGTTACTCACGCATTCACGGGCTCCCGGCCAATCGGGTCAACGCTCTGATCGCCCACCGTAATTCAATATGGGCCGGCACAGATGGCGGCCTGGTGCGCATCAAAGAAGACCGCATACAGCTGATCACTGCCAGCTCAGGCACTGCACCTGAAAGCGTCAGAAAGCTCGCTGCCAGCGGCGACATTCTCTGGATCGGCAGCGACCGTGGCCTGCAATTTATCAACACAGCAATGGTAGACTGAAATGGAAAACGAAGTCAGAAAAAAGCTCGACGACCTGCGCAACCTTATCAGAAGGCATGAATACCTGTATTTTGTCGAAGCGAACCCTGAGATAACCGACGGCGAATTCGACCGTCTGATGAAGCAGCTCAAAGATCTCGAAGTGGCTTACCCTTCCCTGATAACCCCTGATTCGCCGACGCAGCGGGTCGGTGAATCGGTCACCTCGTTCAATTCTGTCAAACACCGGGTTCCGATGATGAGTATCGAAAACTCCTATTCAGCCGGCGATATCAACGACTGGCTGACCCGTTGCGAGAAACTGCTCGGACGCAGCCCGTTTCCGGTTGTGGCTGAATTGAAAATCGACGGGGTTTCCGGAACATTTCATTACCGCGACGGCGTTCTGCAAGGCGGCGCCACCCGTGGCAACGGTATCGAGGGCGATCTGATCACCGGCAATGTCAAAACCATCAGATCGCTGCCCCTAAAGATCGATTCTGCCCTCGACATGGATGTGCGCGGCGAGATTTACACGCCCCGCCATGTTCTCGAAAAGCTCAACAAGGCCAGAATCGAAAATGGCGAAGAGCCTTTCAAAAACTGCCGAAACCTCACCGCCGGCACGATCAAGTCTCTCGACCCATCGGTAGCAGCAGGTCGCGGGCTGCAGACGATGGCATACGGCATTGCACAGGCTTTTGAACTTGGTTTCAAGTCGCATTCTGAGGTATTAACACATCTTGGAAAGCTTGGTTTCAAGACAAACGCAGCCTGGCGTCTCTGCAGATCAGCAGAAGAAATCGGCGAATTTATCGAAGACATTGCCCGGCGCCGCAGCGAATTTGATTTTGATATCGACGGCATTGTCATCAAGATAGACAATCTTGCCTGGCAGCTCGAACTCGGCAGTACCGCCAAGGCGCCGCGCTGGGTCATCGCCTACAAATACCCGCAGGAAAGAGCGATATCGCGGCTGCTCAACGTTGAATGGCAGATTGGCCGGTCGCAGCTGACACCGGTGGCGCACCTTGAACCGGTCGAACTCGGCGGCACTACGGTGTCGCGAGCCTCGCTGCATAATCTCGATCAGATCAGAGAAAAAGACATCAGAATTGGCGACCGGGTGGTTGTCGAAAAGGCCGGATACATTATTCCTTACATCGTAGAGGCTTTGCCAGATCAGAGAACTGGCAGCGAACAGGCTATCAACCCGCCGGAGCATTGCCCGACCTGCACCGAAAAAATTTATGTGGGGCGCGGCGACGACGACGAAACGGCAACGGTGGTCAGATGCCAGAACCCGGCCTGTCGCGGCGTAATCGCCCGCCGCATCATTCATTTCATCACGCAGATGGAAATCGAAAATTTCGGCCCGCAGCTCGTAGACAGACTGCTTGAATCAGGCGTGATCAAAAAAGTCGAAGACATTCTGACACTCGACGCGGCCACCTTAGCCGGTATCGAAAGAATGGGCGAAAAATCGGCAGCCAAAATTGCCGGCAACCTGACAGCGGCGAAAGCAAAGCCGCTATTCAGGCTGATATCGGCGCTTGGCATCAGCAACGTCGGCATTGTCGTCAGCGAAAAAATTGCGCTGCGTTTCAATCAGTCGCTCAACAGTTTTCTTGCCGCAGACCTGCAGGCTCTTACTGAAGTTGAAGGCATCAAAGAGCGGGTTGCCCGTTGCATAATCGACTTTGTTGGCGACCAGCAGAACCACAGTTTTATCGAGGCCCTGAAAAACTGGTGGCATGGCCCCTCAGCCGAAGAACTCGCAAGCCAGAAAGCCGGCGACCAGTTGAACGGCAGATCTTTTGTCGTCACCGGCGAAGCTCTGGTGCCGCGCCGCAAGATCGAAGATCTGATCAAATCACATGGCGGTCAGATAAAATCTTCGGTTTCGCCAAAAACCGATTATCTGCTGATCGGATCGCTTGAAGGCGATGATTATGTCTCGACGAAAAAGACAAAGGCTCTGCAGCACAAGATTCCGATCATCAATGAATTTAAACTGGCAGAAATACTGGGAATAAACTTTGAAACCATCAAAAACCAGGGGTAGAATCAGCGAAGTATTTGCTTCAATTCAGGGCGAAGGCCTGCATGTCGGCACCATGCAGCTTTTTGTCAGACTGGCTGCTGTCACCGAAGGGCAGACAGAAGAACCAACCTTTGTCATAAAAACTCTGCCCGGGTCGCGAAATCACTTTGCCCGTAACCCGGTCACGCCGTTGCGTTTTTTTCAGCTGTTATCAGAGACTTTTGAGCTCGACCGTTTTTTTACCGTTTCGTTTATCGGCGAAGAACCGCTCCAACAGGCAGACTTTCTCTGCGAACTGCTGCAAATTCTCAAAAAAAACCACATCGAAAGCTTTGTACAGACAACAGGAGCCCCGCTGGCAGAATTTGAAAAACTGAATTCTCTTGTCAACCGCTGGTGTATCGATCTTAACTGTTTTCAGGAGAAGAGCTGCAGCCGCTACCATAAAACACTGGAAAAGATAATCTCTGCAACCAGCCCTGAAACCACATATTTTCGACTTGCCATCGATGCGGATGACGACCCCGCAAAACTTATCGCCATGCTGGAAACCCTGCAGATCGACGATTACACGCTGGTTCTACAACCATGCGCGATTTTTCCAGCCCATATCAGTGACTGGGACACCGGCAACATAATTGACTGGATTCAGCTGTTCAGACCTTTTTTTCATCAGGTAAGATGGATACCTCAGGTTCATAAACTGTTGCGCATTCTGTAAATTTGAGCTATGGTAATGTAAATTTATTTGTTTAACCTACCCAGAAATGACGGTGCGATTATGGCTCTAAACGATAAACTATTTCTACCGAAAGACATTGTCTGCCCAATCTGCGGCAAAGAGTTCAAGCGCTACCTGCTTAAAAAGAAGCAGTTCAGCCTTGACAAACGCGACATCGATTATCGCCCGGTTTATCTTGGCAACATCAACCCGCGCTACTTCAACGTCTGTGTATGCCCTCACTGCTATTATGCAGCCGAAGACAAGTATTTCTGCCCATTGATGTCAGAAATTGAAGCCAGACGTAAGGCCCTGCTCGACAACCATCGCTCACAGTGGGATGCCGCCAGCCGCGTCAGAGCGGCCTCTTCTGGTCAGCAGATATGGAAGGACGTTGAAGCCGAAAAGCTCAAAGAGCTTACGCCAACCAATCTCGCCATTCTGCGCCAGATCAAACCGCTGCTCGAAAGAGTTGCCGGCGGACTCAAAGAGAAGGGCAAGCCCTTCAATGAGTTACAGAAAGACGGCGACCTTGAAGCCGCTATCCGCAGCTGGGAACTGGCAGCCATATGTCTGAAAGCCCGCAAAGCCAATCACCGCCTGCTTGGCTACACCTATCTCAACGCCGCCTGGACAGCCCGCGATGCCACGTCGCAGACAACTGACCCGACGCTTCAGCAGCGTTACAGAGACTTCGAAAAGGCCTATCTGACCGAGGCTACCTCATTTTTGACGATCACCAACGCGGCGACCGGGGTTGATGACGCCTTTATGCCCGATGGCACGAGAATTCCGAAAGAAAATATTCCGCAGTCGCGGGTATTCGAAATCATGTATATTCTCGCCGGTGCCAACCGCCTGCTTGGCAAATTCGATGAGAGCAACAAGTATCTTGAACAGATCATTTACGGCAGCCAAAGCGCCCAGGGGATAATTCTCTGGTTCGTTAACCAGGCCAGGGAAATGCGACACGAAACCAACACCCAGCCCAACATGCCAATTCCCCAGGATGAATCTGAAGATGAAGACCTTGAATAAATCTGCCCGCACCGGTGGCGCCATCGCCATTCTGATTATTCTGCTGCTGTTGATCGGTGGCGGAGTCGCCGGCGGTTTTATCTTCTCCGGCAGCCGGCAACAGAAGGCCCAGACACAGCTGCTCGCTGAAGGTTATCTGAACTTCAATCAGGGGCAGCTTGAAAAGGCTTATGGCAAATTTGCCGAGGCCCGCCAGACTTTTTCCAGCAGCCTCGACCTCTATCGAAAAGTAGCCTCAGGCACCTTTCTCACCCGCGATGAAGTGAACGAAGTAATTGTAACCCTCTGCCTTTCTATCGCCCATGAGAAGTTTTTCACGCTTGAGGCAGACACAACCTGGGTAAAGAAGGCTGAAGAAGAGCTGAAAAATATTTCTGATCCTGAACGAAAAAAGGAAATCAGCCAGAATATTGCTACCGCCAATGAAATAGTAGAGCTTCTGACACTTTTCAAGGCTGGCGACTACGAAAAGGCAATGAAAGATCTGCTCGAAGTCGAAAAGAAGGCAGCGGTTTCTGATCAGGATTTCTTTATTTTTGAAATCAGATTTCTCATTGCCTGTGGCAAATCTCTGCAGGAACCAGCAATCATCAATCAGGCCCGCGAACTGCTTTTCTTTGCAACCACCGATCTTGGCATCAACAATGAAAAGACCCGGCAGCTCTGGGGTTTACTGACTAACTGATCTTGAAATACAATCCGCAAAGTCTCGAAAAACAGGCCGGCTTATGGCCTGTTTTTGCTTCTTCCGGCAGCCTTGCAGAAGATGTTGCTCTGAGAATGCGCCAGTTATGGAACCTCAGCCCGATGGGCTGGATCGCCCCCGGCAGGTCACAACCGGGTATATCAGAAGATCTTGCTGCTGAATTCGGTATCGACGCCTGCAGAATATCCCTGATCAGCGAAGGCATGAGCCTGCCAGCCGAGCCGGTTCATCAGCTCGAAGCGGCCTTCAAATGGCTCGCCCGGATTTTTCGTGACTCTCAGGTTGACTGCACAGCTTATCATCCGGGCCCATGGCTTGAAGCAGCAGCTCAGAGCCGCGACCATATTCTCTGCCGCAGCGATCTGCGGGCGGCACTCATGTCGGTTAAGCACGCGGCAAAGGTTTCGCCGCCGCAGATAAACGCTGACGGGCGGTTCAGAAGACTTGTAATTGCCTGTCTTTATCCATTTGTACCGGTTCTGGCGGCAAAGCTGGGCGGTTCACCCGCGAATCTGCATTTGTCTATGCCACAGATAGCAGAAGAGTTCCCTGAATATCTTTGCGTCAGATTTGCCATCGCTGACAGCGGCTGGCAAAACCGGGTTTTTAATGCCGGGTATTTTAAACAGGACCCGAAAAAGGCGCTTCTGGAAGTAAAAGCAGTGGCCAGAGCAGCCGGAAAAAGAGACTTTTTAATTCAAAACACCGATGGAGGGCTGAGAATATGTTTCAGCTGAGCCATCGCGAAGTTTTTGAACTCAGAATTCTCTGCCTGATACCCATCGTTCTTGGCTGTATCATGATGTTCTCTGGCACCGATTCTGTGCCTTTACAGAAATTCATCGCCACCGGCGACCAACAACTAAGCATCAGACTTGACCAGGCCCTGAACAATGTCAGCCGAGTTGAACAGACCGGGTCAGACTCTCCTGACCGAATAATAATCAATGAGGCTTCAAGAGACCAGCTGCTCGCCTGCCCCGGCATTGGTTCGAAAACAGCAGATCTGATCATGGCCGAGCGCAGATTTGCACCTTTTGCAGACTGGCGTGATTTTGACGACCGGGTGAAGCATATCGGACCGGCAAAAATTCAGGCCATGAAAGAAGTCGGAATCAGAGTTTCACGCGATGAAAAATAAGCACAAAAGCAGGCTTTTTAAGGCTCCACCTGATATGCTTGTCGGTTTTACCGCTGTGTTTGTCTGCGGCCTTCTTTTTTCAGCTCTTCTACCCGCCGGAATGCATATTGCAATGCTGGTTGCAGCAATCTCCTGCCTGCTGCTCTCTTACCCTGAAGCCTTCAGCCGACACAGACTTCTGTTTCTATGTCTTGCCGGTTTTCTTGCCGGCGCATTCTACGGCAATCTCAGAGCCGAGCCCGAAGCGAATTTTTCTCACTTTCTAAGCCTGGACAAGGTTAGAGGTTGTCTTTCCGGGCAATTCAAGGGTGAATTCAGACTAAGTCGCAGTGGCAGCATCAGATTCAAGCTTCTCGATGCCACCTTTTCGGTAGACGATCAGAATGTTAAGGTTCCCGGACTGGTTGAATGCATTGTTAAAGCCCCCGAACTCTTCCCTGAGCCCGAGCAGCAGTATGCCCTAGAAGGCACCTTTTCGGTAACTCAACCCGGACAGGCTCCGGCTTTTAACGCAGAAAACATCCGTTGCCTGACCGAAGGCCCGGGCCTGACAGGATTGGCCGGCAGGGTACAGAGGCAACTCCGTGACGGGCTCAATACAGTATTGCCGCGCCGGCACGCCGGCATTGTCATAGGCTTTATTCTTGGCGATACCAGTCAGATACCTCAGGCCGAAAAGATTCTTTTCCGTGAAACCGGCATAAGTCATCTTCTCGCTGTTTCAGGGCAGCACATTATGGTCATCATCGTCTGTCTGGCGGCAATTCTTCACTGGCTGAAAGTTCCGCCCCTGTCGCGCAGCATAATGACAGCTCTGTTTCTTATTTTTTACGCCATGACCACAACCGGCAGCCCATCAGTCTGGCGTGCTCTGATAATGTATCTGTGCGTCGCCACGATTCTGCATACAGAGGCTTTTCCATCACCGGTAAGACCAGTTTCAATCGCAGCTCTGATTCTGCTTTTTTACCGACCGGCTCTGATTTTCAACGCCGCATTCCAGCTCAGTTTTACTGCCGTATTGAGTATCGTTTTTCTGCGCGAGCCTATAGAAAGATTGTTCCGACGGTTTTATTTTCCTGAGACTTTTTCGCGCTACATGGCTGTCACTCTGGCCGCCAGTTTTGGAACCATGCCAATGACTGCAATGCTTTTCGGAACGGTTTCGGCTTCTTCACTGCTGGTTAATCCTCTGATAATCTGGTCTTTCAGTTATATTCTCCCGGTCGCCTTCATTACAGCCGCTCTTTCGATTTTCTGGCCGGGCGCTTCGATAATAGTGGCGCCCGGGCTTTCCCTGGTTCTTGACGGTTTGCTGGCGCTTCTGAGCAAAGCCCAGATGATACCCGGACAATATTTTTATGTCGGGAACCTGCCGGGCTTCATGATTGCCGGCCTCTACGGTTTAATGCTCTTTCTCGCAGCGACCAGCAACCGCCGGCAGCTCGTAGCAAAACTGGCGCAGACGGCTTTGCCTGAAACCTCTTTACCCGCAGTCAGTGTCGAAAAAATGCCGGCGCTGAAATCTTTTGAAAGCGTGCAGAAACCGGTATCGCCGATGATGGCAAAGGCCGACCGGCATCCGTTCAGGCATTCCCCAACTCTGACTGCCATGGATGAAATGCTCTGCGAATGTGGTCTCAGGCCCCTTAAGAATCTGAAAACAGATGACAAGACGCTGATTCCACTGCAGAATCTCAGCATAGACAGCCAGAATCTTTATCATCGCATTTCTGACCTCGACCGAAAAATTTTCATTGCTGAGCCAGAAAGGCTGCTTCAGTCACATATTTTTCTGATGGCTTTGACCGGCAACGAAATTCTCAATCGCATCAGCGCCCACCTTGACCCGCCGCCGGCGCCCGGAGAAATCCGTATCGGGCAACCGGTCAGGGACCGCTATCTGGCATCTGCGGTTCTTGCCGATACCTTGTTGCATTCATCGATCCTCACCCGGGCCCGTTCAGATGACTTCATGATGCTGATATCCCGCGGGCAGGGCATTTTTGCGAGGGCCCGCCGGCAGCTTGAATGTATTCTCGAAAATCTGAACTTTGAAGAAAGCATCGAGCAGCATTTTGCCCTGCGGCATGATATGCTGACATGGTGCAATGAACTTATTAATTACGATATCAACAGTAGGCAGACAGATAACAACCGCCTGAGGCCTGAACAATAATGAAAAGAAAGTTTCTTATCGCGCTTCCGACCCTGTTTTTTCTGGTAACCGGTCAGTTTGGGCCTGCCCTCAAGCAGTTTTTTTCGGTGCTCTTTCTCGTTCTGACGGTTATTTTTTATTTCGTGAGCCGTAACCCCGAAGACCAGTATCACAGCCATTATTTTGGCAACTTCAAAAGCGGCATGCTGCTTCTGGGTATGGTCGTTCTTATCTGCTCAGCCTTTCCGGTCGGCGGATATCTGGCCGAGCCTTTAATCATGCCACATTCAGACCAGAACGCTGACGCAATCGTCGTTCTCGCTTCGGGGGCAACCCTGGCCGGTGATCCAGGTTACAGCGGCTTTCAGCGAGTTACGCATGGTTTAAAACTTTTGCAGGAGAATCGCGCGCCGATGCTGCTTATCAGCACCGGTTACGCCTCCTACCTCGGGCACGCTGAAGCTGCATGGGTAGCGAGTTTCACCTCAATGTTCGCGGTCGATCAGTCGAAAATTAAAATTCTGGTAAGCCAGGATATTGTTACAACCGCTGCCGAGGCGGAGTATCTCGAGAAGATGTTTACTGCTACCGGACTGAAAAAAATACTGCTCGTAACCAGCAACGGTCACATTTTTCGCTCGGTCCACACCTTTGCCAAAAAGGGGTTTGAGGTGCTGCCGGCACCTGTTCACACCAAAGAAAGCGTTTTGTATGCATCAGAAAATTATCTGACGTCACTGCATGCGGCTGTTCATGAGTGGATTGGCATTGTCTACTATGCCATCCGCGGAAGAATCTGAAAAAAATTTAAACTATTTTTTCCCTTTTTTCCTTTTCATTTGATTTACCTGTGAGACCTCTTCGCGGTCATCAAAAAATCAGGAGGAAAGAAAAAAATGGTAAGTGTTAATCGTGTTCTCATCGCCGGTAATCTAGCCCGTGACCCGCAGATGAAAGAAACCAGCAACGGGCGCTCACTCGCCACATTTCCGGTTGCCATCAACAAGCGCTGGCGCACCAGTTCGGGCGAAATGAAAAAGGAAACGGCGTTTTTCAGAATCATTGTCTGGAACGGCACCGCCGAGTTGTGCAACCGCTATCTGAAAAAAGGGCGTTCGGTGCTCGTTGAAGGCCGCCTTGAAACAAGGTCTTACCAGAACAGCGAAGGTAAAACCCAGTATATAACCCAGATCGTCGGCGACCAGATCACCTTTCTCAGCCGCCCTGACAATGACGGCCACAACACCGATGAAGATCCTTCAATCATCTAAATAAAGCTTAATTCTGCAGACAAATGGCCTCAGGTTCAGGCAAACTGTTTCCGGCATGAACCTGAGGCTTTTTTCATAGCTTTTTCATATCAGAAAAGCGGTGAAAAATTCTTCAAAATAGCTTATAATAGCCATTAACCCATTTTTCGAAGGGAATTCATGAAACCGCAATATCGATTAAAGCTTTTCGACTTTCTCAATTGCCTTTCAGACATTCTCGACTGGATAAGCCCGGTATTGAACGATCATCACAAGCAGGTCGCCCTGATCGCCCTGCGCATCGCCGATGCTCTAGACCTGCCGGTCGTTGAACAGAACGAGATTGTCTGCGCCGGTATTCTTCATGATGTTGGGGCAATTTCACTGGCTGAGCGCATGGAAACCCTCAAATTTGAATATGCCAATGGCCAGGTTCACGCCGAAATGGGTTATCAGCTGATTAACATCTTCGAACCGATGCGCAAGGCTGCGGAGATGATCAGATTTCATCACACCCCATGGAACCATGGCCAGGGCAGATTCTGCAATGGCTGGCAGGTGCCGCTCGGCAGTCGCATTCTTATGCTTGCCGACCGTGTTGCCCTGTTGATACGCCGCGAGCGAGGCGTACTCGGGCAGACCGAAGAGATCAAGGCTAAAATCATCGAAGCCGGTGAAGCTATGTTTGAGCCAAGACTCGTCGAAGCCTTTCTTGAACTGGCAGAAAAAGAGTATTTCTGGCTCGATCTTGTTTCACCGATGATCAGCAAGCAGCTTGAACAGTCGGTAATGCTTGAAACGATTCACATGAACAAGCGCGAACTGCTATCTTTTTCGAGCCTGATACGGCGTATGATCGACTTCAGAAGCCCATTTACCGCAACCCATTCAAGCGGCGTTTCGGCCACAGCCGAATATCTCGGCATGCTTGCCGGTCTCAACGAACACGAATGTTTCGAACTGAAGGTAGCCGGTTATCTGCATGATCTGGGTAAACTGGCGATTCCGACCGAAATTCTCGAAAAACCGGGTAAGCTTACAGACGATGCGCGGGCATACCTTTTACACATACCGCGCTCTCGAACCAATAGAAGATCTGGCTTTAATCAACAAATATGGGTCTTATCATCACGAAAGACTTGATGGCACCGGGTATCCGTTCAGGCTGAAACGCAAGGACCTGCCGCTTGGCTCAAGATTGCTGGCGGTTGCAGACGTTTTTACAGCTCTCACCGAAGATCGCCCTTACCGTAAAGGTATGTCAAACGAGCAGACGATTATTGTCATCGATAAAATGGGCCAGAATGGCAAGCTTGACGCAGAAATCATCGAACTGGTAAAAGCTCACCATGAAGCAATCAATCAGGCAAGAATCGAAGCCCAGGAAAAATCACGCCAGGAATACCGTGCGTTTCTCGGGCAACTCAGCTCAGGCGCAGCGGCATAACTGGCACACCGGCGAGGAGCAAGGCAGAGTTCGTTGTTACCCTACACGGCTTAAGAGTTCAAGCCTGACTGAATTTTACTGCTCAGCTTTGAAAAAACCCAGCAAAGCATACAGCTTGAGGGCATTTTTGAGCTCTTCTTCCGAAACCCATTCATCATTTTTGTGCGCCACCTCTTCATGCCCAGGGCCAATGCCGAGAGTCGGAATACCGGCCATGCCGGCACTGTACACCCCGTCTGTAGAAAATGGCCATATCTTGTCGATCGGCTCGGCATCAAAAAGCTCTTTAAAAGCGTTTGCAAGCTGATGAAAAAACGGGTGGTCGGTAGAGGTTTCCCAGGCGGGATGTTCCGCCCTCCATTCGCTTTCCTTGCCTTTGTATGATGCCCCTTTGTATGTAATCGGAGTAATATTGGCATCGGGCCAGTTTTCATCGGCAATCAGCCGGCGACCAACTGTCTGAAGGTTTTCACCGAGCGCCAGACGCGCCGTAACGTGAGTTCTGGCACGATTCGGCACAAAACTTTTGCTTTTCGGCCAGCTTTCAATGTTTGCAGCGACCATCGTCGTTCTCTGCAGAATGCTTTCGGGTTCAAGCCCGTGTTTGAAGCGTTCTTCGGCATCGAAGTTCTCGATGGCAAGCAGAGCCCGGGCAAGTTTGTAAGCTGCGTTACTGCCTGCTTCAGGCACTGAAGTATGCGCACACACGCCGACAGTTTCCACCAGCATTTCGAGTTTGCCGCGCTGACCTCTTGCGATCTGCATTTTTGAAGGTTCGCCAAGCAGAACCATATCAGGTCTGATGGCAAATTCTTCAAGCAGCTCTTTGAAGGCGAGACCTTCGGCAACCTCTTCTTCTGTGCAGAAACAGCCAAGCAGAACGCAATTGCGATCAAAATTACGGTCGAGCTCACGCGACAGAGAAATGGCCATTGCCATCGCTGCGAGAGCTCCTTTCATATCACAGGTGCCACGGCCAAAAATGCGCCCGAACTTGCGCACGGCCTTGAACGGTTCATCACGCCACTCTTCGGGGTTATCGGCGCCAACCACATCGATGTGGGCGTTGAAGGCAAGTATCTTGAAGCCGCTTTCTCTGGCTTTTTCGAGTTCAGCCCTGAGCCAGGCAATGCCCAGAGCGGCCATGTCTGCCGGCGGCTCACTTGAAGTGTGTCTGGGAAGCGACACAGCAAGCACGCTGCCGCGCGCATCGACAAAACAGGGTATATTACGGTTATTGAAAAAACTGACCAGAACTTCGGCACATTCAGCTTCCTGACCGCTGAGAGACCTGCAGGCAATCAACCGCGATAAAAGCTGCACGCAGCCTTCGTAAGAGTTCTCGCACTGCTCATTTACCTTCTCTATAAGATCCTGCATCCTGATCCGTTCAAGACCGTCCATCCCGACTGCCTCCTGTTTTGTCACAGAAATCCATCTGTAACATGATACTCTCTTTGTTTAAAGTTGTGAACAATACTCACCAATCGTTGTGACAACGACGGCAGACATATGGGTCAGAATGGCATGCCTGACACTTCTGCGGGTTGGTTTTTGCCGCCAGACCATGGCGGTAGCGAACCCAGGCGAGTGTATGATCTTTTGGCTTGTGCGAATGACACTCGACACACGAAGAATCTTCGTGACACATGCTGCATCTCTGCGGGTCAGAACGATAAGCAAGTCCATGCTTCTTCTCATAATTTCCGGTGTGGTCGGCTGGATACGGCGTCGGCTTATGGCACATGACGCAATTTTTGGGGGCATCCTTACCGTTGTGGCAGACAAGACAGTCTTCCATCTGCGCGTTGATCATGTGTCCATCGAGGTTTTCCCACTCGGTAATGCCGGGGTGGCAACGGCTGCATTCGAACTTTTCATGCTTTTTATGGGAAAAAACGAAGTCTTTTCCGAGGCGTCTGCGGGCACGCATTGTCTCGCCGGGTTTCTCGAGATGACAAAGGCCGCAGTCGCTCTTTTCGCGGGTTTTGAAGTGACATTCAAGGCAGCGCTTTTCGCCGGGGCGTCCGAAAGCATCGTCAACTTCGACCTTCTGCGAAAAAATACCGCCAACGCTTGAAGCAACAATGTTGGTTGGCCGCAGCGGCTGCCAGCCCGGCGGAACCGCCGGCATCGACGTTTCGCTGCCTTCACGGTTAACGTGGCAGACAGCGCAGTTAACCGAATTCTTTTCGTGCGTTTTATGTGAAAAACGTAGATTGGTCTGGGTTTTATAGCTGCCTGCCCAGACAAAACAGGCAAAAGAAAAGCACCACAAAAGAACTGACGCCTGCAGCTTGCGCATGAAGATTGGCTCCGGCTTGATCTTGCGCCATGATACAACATTTTTTCGGCTCTGTTAATGCAATTTTAAAAACCAGAAGCCCCTGAGGGTGGTATATTAAAAATAACTCTCTAATGGAGAAAACAAATGGCCGCTCAAAAAATCTGCCGCTGGCTGTGCGCAGTTCTGATAATTCTGTCTTTCACTTCAGAGGCTTTTGCCATCTCACCTTTTGCCGATCAGCCGGTAACCATTTCGCAATCTTCAGCATCATCAGGGTCGGCCGGCAGTACCGAGGCCGAAAAGCCCAGTCTCTGGCAGCGGTTTGTCAGCAAAGTGAAAAAGGGCTACCAGAAGCTGACCGGCAAGCTGAATCAGGCACTGACCGACGACAAACCACCGGCTTGCGTCAGCAGTTCGGGCAAAATTCCTGGTCACGACGGCCGCCAGTTTGTCTGCCAGGGCATCTGCTATCTGCCGGAACAAGTCATAACCCCGGCTTCTGAGCAGAGCAAACCTCGCAAATATCTCTATACCCTGCTTTCTTATTACCCCGAACTCGACTATACCGATGAGCCATCACAGCTGGTCGTCGTTGAAACTGCCACCGGCAAGCCATTGCGTCGCTTCGGCCTCTACCAGAGCAGCGACAAACCCTATACCGGCCACGCCGGTGGTGTAACCGTCGCCGGGAAATACGTCTGGGTCGCGTCCGGCTTCAAAATTTACGGTTTCCGGCTCGAAGAAATTCTCGACTTTCTTAACGACAAAAGCGCCAAAGCACCGATTTCAGCCGGCAAAGGCATACCTGCCAGTCTGAATGTTCCGGCAATCGATCTGACCGCCGAACGCATCTTCGAAGTCGACAGCAAGGCAAGTTTCGTCAGCTTCGACGGCACACAGCTCTGGGTCGGCGACTTCGTCAAAGCTTCAAATAAAAGCTTTGCGCCTGTGGCACATCACACCCAGAACCCGTTCGGCCGCAACACCTGGGTTGCAGGGTACAAGGTAAATGCCGACGGTCTGCCTACTGCTTCGCAGAAATACACGTTCAAGGATGGCGACACCACAAGAACTGCCTTTAAACCTGACCGCCTGATCTTCTGCCGCGAATCGGTTCAGGGAATGGCCATCTGCGGCAAATACGCAGCTTTGAGCCTGTCTTATGGTGCCTTGAATGCCAAACTGGCGCTTTATAAAAACCCGCTGAGTACTCCATCGACCAAAGTAAGTTTTAAACCGGCCGGACAGTCGAAGACCTTCAGTGCCGAAGCCTGGGAACTCGCCGACGCAAAGAACTGGCTGAAAACAGCCGAAATCGCCGCTGGGTCAGAAGACCTGGAATTCGATGGCACAAGTATCTACGTGACTTTCGAAGGCGCATCGCAGAACTATCGCCAGAAGTGGATCTCGATCAACCCGCTGGTCAAAATTTCAGACCGCTTTTATCTGATCAAACCCGCGTCGATTCTTAAATAACCCGCTCTCATTATTGATTTGCAAACGAGTTATAAGTCATTTTCGCGTTTGTCGCCGCAGAGAAAAACGGGAACCTCATCAACAAAAGCTTATGTGGCAGGGTAAAGCCACCAAATCTTGTGTTAAAAGGGTTATCAGGCTCGTAGATGCGGATTTTAGAAGGTTACACGCGTTTCAAAAACGGCGGTGTTGTTTTTTGAGAACTGGCCAACGGGGCCGAGCGATTCGGCACCTTCGCCGTTGACCTGGTAGCCGAAAACGAAAGTCAGGTAGTCTGATTTAACCAGAAGAATTTTCGGGGTCAGCACATACTCGCCCGAGGTAAAGTTCTTGAGTGCGTTGAATTCGATCTGCAGCTTTTCCTGCCTGAAGTTCTGCCGCATCTGCAGAGAACTGAGATATTCGGTTTCGTTGAGCTGAAACGGCGTTGTCGTCAGCAGATCAGGCACATGTGAAACCATTCCCTGTACATTGACGTAGAAATTATTGGGCAGGTTGCGGTCGGTGCCTAGCAGAATGCCGTAATGGTCGCTGTAGAACTTCTTGCCGATATGACCGTTTTCAAAGGTTGTCCAGGTGCGGTTGCGGCTCAGGGCAAACTCGTAGCGCATGAGAAACTCTTCGGTAACATTAACGCTGCCATCGACGGCAAAAGTCTCATCGAGCGGATAACTGCCATTAAAGATACCCGGCTTGTCCTGACTGATAATTGGCAGACGCTCTTTCATTCGCAGATAATGCCAGCGCATTTCGAGCTTAGGGTAGGTAGAACTGAGTTCCACGTGAAACTGTGGGTCGAAGTCTGCTTCACTCGCGGCGTTGTACACCCCGCCCTTAAACAGAAGCTCGGTGGCAAGCGACTTGTGAATTGCATAAGCCCATTTACTGAAGATTGAAGGGAATTCACTCGCAGTAAAATATGGCAGGTAATGCCCCGAAAATTTGAAGTGCTTATTTATGTACCAGGTTGCCCTGACCCCGGGGATTTCTTTTTTGTCACGATCATAATCGTTCGCCAGCCCATTATGGAAATAGCGCGAATTGATCTTGTCGACAAACGAGAACTTGTCGCCGCTGCCCAGGCTTTCTACCAGAAGACCGGCCTTGAAATCGAAGTCGCCGGCCTTGCAGAAATAGTAGTTTTCGCCCGGAAACACTTTCCACTTCTTGTTGTTATCTTCGGTGTAATAATTGACCCGGCCGCCGGTAACCAGCTTGCTGCCATTGCCAAGTTCCTTCTCGAAGGTCACCCGACCCTGGTCGAACGACGAAAACTCGTTGTATTGCCAGTTCCACCAGCCAGAGATGAACGGACGCTTGATTTTTGGCTCAGAGGTGCCAGAAGCCGTGCCTGTGTCACCCCAATCATCCCAGCCATCATCGGCGACGGCAGGCGGCCCGCAGAAAACCAGCAGCAGCAGAATCACCGTATAAAATACGGCCCGCCATGTCGCCCCGGCATTGGCCGGTCGACGCTCTATATGCAGAAAACGGCTGATCTGCATGCCTCCAGTTTTTATTCTGTATCTAAAAGACCAAAATTAAAGCCGGTTGTATTTACTGATCAGGCACGGGGAGAAGTCGGAATTGCTTTTTCGTAAGCTTGTGAGCGAAGCGAATCGCTGGAGAAAAAGCAACCCG
>CAZFUG010000052.1:14315-20517 GCA_964522035.1 uncultured bacterium | reverse complement strand
TTGGTTCCCATTTTGTTTCTGCTCCAGATTTATTATGATGATCTGCGCCAGGCGCAGACAGAATTACTTGCCGTGCATGAAGCCGCGGTGCCCGCCATGCGTATAAACGCTGCGCTCACGAATGTTTTTCTCCTTGCGGATCTGCGGCGTCGTCGAAAAACCTTCCGGCCGCATGAAATCGGTTGCTATGGCCAGAACTGTAATCAGGCTGAAAATACCGGCGAACATCAGAGCTAGTTTATTCATCAGTCGTCGTCCTCGTCGTCGTCATCCTGCCATCGCTTCTGTTCAAAGCTGAGTGCTTTGAAAAAGTAAGGAACGGCTAGCAGCAGGCAGGTAAAAAACCAGGCCAGTGTGTAATGGCCAAGGCGAACGCCTTTGCGGATAGAAACATTGACATTGCCGAGCGAAAAGTCTGGCGCCGGCTGCTCGGATTCGCCGGTCGCACCTTCCCCTTCGACAGACAGCTTGTAATCGCCAGACTCAGGAATCCGGAAGTAAGAAACGACTTCGGTGTCGCCTTCTGACCAGTATTCGCCATCTTCATAACCTTCGTAGAAGGCAAGAACGGTCGGCATGGTGAAAAACTGGTTTTCTTCTTTCTGGTCGACCACCTTTACGTCAAAAAATGACCAGGCGTTCTTGAGATTCGGCGTGTTGACCGAAATGCCATAAAGGGAACCGGGCGCTTCAACCTTGAATTCCTTCGAGGTTTCGCCCTCCGAAAACAGCTGGTTGCCGAATTTATGCTGCATTACCGGGGTGCCGCTCGAAGAAATGAAAAAATACATCAGCAGTGACAGACCGGCTGACAGCAAGGCACCCTGTGACATGGCAGCGAAAGTCGGATTGGCTGCAAAAGGCTGGCAGCAGAATACAGTGACCGGCTGAATGTCTTCAATTCTGAAAGCTTCACTGATTTCGCTGGTCGGGATATATTCGCCCCAGAAAAATTCCTGTTCCTGGCCGCGCATTTCGATTGAATATATGTAAGGCGGGCAGACGCCATCCATATACATGATCTTTTCGCCCTGCTTTGCCTGCCAGGTCATTTCGCCTTCTACATAAGAGATCTGTGCTCCGGCGCTTTCAAATACCTTGAATGTGCGGTCACGCACCGTGAATTTGGTTTTGCGCGGGCTGACAATCTCTACCGGGGTTTCGGGCAGATCTTTGACCTCGTGCATCAACACGTAGTGCCCATCTTCATAACACAACCAGGCGTAGCCGTGTGTGTACGAAAAGAGCAGATACTCAAGCCAGCGGTAGATTTCGCCATCTTCTCTCTGTTCATACTGAATGACACCGATAACAGTGAATAGCACGCCCCTGAGCTTAGCGGTTGCCCCGACTTTGATAGGCATGAAAGGACGCTTCTGATTTAAAAACTTGTGCAGAAGCTTGAATTGATCTTTGCTGTCGAGGCATGATCCACAATACTGACAGACGATTGATCTGACATTATGCCCCCCACGCAGCTCAATCGAGCCGCCACACTGGGTGCAGCTGAGTTTTCGCAGTTTCAGAGGCTGGGTTGCGGTTGCCATGGTCATACCTCAGAAATCTCGAAAGGGTCTATCCAGACACCACGGTAGCATTCTATGCCGCCGGTCTGGTATTCAATGGTAAAAGACGCACGTTTGGGGCCAAGAAGATCGATGTAATTGTATTTTTCGCCTGGCACAGCCTTGAACGGCAGTTCACCCTGCGCTCCGATCATGGTTGCAGTATTCATTTCGATTACCGTCATGCGAATACGGTTGATGTTAAGAACACTGCCAATTTTAAGGGTTTCGTAGGCCGGAACGTTCAGTTTGTCCTGAACGAGTGCTTCAATCGCAATTTCTCCTTCATCGACCGAAACCCAGCTTTCTTTGCCGTTATCGCTCCTGACGAACCATTCATCCCACCAGCCTTCGCCATAGTCGTATCTGACACGCCCGACAGGTGAAAATCGCCAGTCTTTATGTTTGAAAGTCCGGCCAATCTGAAAAATACTGGGGGTGTCGGTAAGAACAGCCGATTTGCCGAGATCTTCGAGTTTGCCGTTCTGCAGGAAACTGGTAGTGTTGCATGCCGGGCAGACCAGAATCTGAGACGATCTGGTAACCTGCGTGATCTGATTGCCGCAGGAAGGGCAGGTAAGAGTGATGGCCATCCTCATAACCCCCGGCAGTTGATTTATGCCTTAATGATATAACCAAATCGCAGCAAATGTCTACTGTTCAAGAAGCGTTGTCTGTAGAGGGTTGATCGGTTTCGGGCTTTTTTTCGTCGGCAAAGTCAGATGAAAGAAAGCGGTGCAGCAGGCAAACCTGAGCCGGCAGGATCGTCAGTTCGCAGAACAGGGCGACGATGATCGTCATTGAAAGCAGCAGACCGAAATAGATAACCGATTTGATACTTGCAAAAACCATGAAGAGAAAGCCGATCGAATAGATCAGTGAGGTTGCCACGATCGCCGGGCCGGCTTCGCGAATGCCGTCGACGACGGCAGCAACCGGCGCAAACTTCGATCGCGAAGGATCATAAAACAGATACAGGGCGTGAATGGTATCGTCGACGACGATACCCATGGCAATTGCCGCAATGGTAACCGTGGCAATATCGAGTTTAATGCCGAACCAGCCCATAAAACCAAGGGTAAACAGAATTGGAAAGATATTTGGCAGAATAACCAGTACCATGGCCTTCAGGCGCCGGAAAAGAATAAATATGGCACCGAAGACGAAGATGAAGGCTGAGGCGAAACTGTTGATCTGGCTCCAGGTGACATAGCTGATGATGCGGGCATACAGAGGTACGTAGCCGCCGAATTTCCAGGTGGTGCCGCTGCCGCCGAAATTTTTCTCAAGAATTGCCTGGGTTTTCTTTTCAAATTCATAAAGCCCGGCGGCGCTGATCATCGGGACCCTTATTGTCAGGCGGGTTTCGCTGTAGTCAGGGTTGTCGGTCATGTATTCGAGATCGTTGTCGGGGTCAGATTCGTAGAGAAGCAGCAGCTGGCTGACCGCTTCGTCACTTGCCGGAACCACGTAGGTTTCTGAAACCGGCCCGTCACTCATGACTTCATTCATCTTTTTGAGTACGTCGAGAATCGAGGCTGGTTTTTCCATGCCCGGTACAGCGAGAAGATCCTTGATTGCCTGGTCGAGTCGGCGCAAAAATTCAACTTTCTTGATCCCTTCTTTCTGCCCGGTAATAAGACGCACTTCAAGTGGCAGGTAATTGCCATAGTTGGCTTCAACCGCATCGCTGTCGACTCTGATCGGGTTGCTTTCGTGCAGAAAGCCCATCGAATATGTGTCGACCTGGAGTTTTGAGATGCCATAAATCGACATGGCTGAGATGACTGCTACAATTACCAGAATGTGCACGTAATAGCGCGGCATGCGCTGCATCCACCAGTTAACCGGAGTCTCGAAAGGTCTCCTGATCTGAACTTCTTCTTTAAGCTCGATCTGCCCGAGAATGAAAGCTGAGACAATCATCGAAACGACGTATTCGGCCATGCAGGCAAACGCCGCGAAGGCACCAAAGACACGCAGAACATCGAGCGGGCTGGTAACGAGGGCAAGAAATCCGGCAAAGTTGGTAAGCGATGTGAAAAGACAGGGCGAAAGAACTTCGTAAAAGACGTGTTCGAGGCCCTCTTCGCGGTTCTTTTTTACCAGAGCCGAATTGAAACAGTAGTTGTTGTAGGCATAGGCCACGTCTGAAACAGAAAGAATCATCATCAGTGTTGGCAGAACGATGGTAACCATGTTGAAGTTCTGCCCGAACAGACCATAAAACCCGAGAAAGCCGAGACCGCTGAAAAACATGGCACCAAGCGCCATGAAAAGAAAAACCCACGAGCGATAAAGAATGAAGATCAGCGAAGCGATAGCCACATAGGCGACCGCATTGAACACTGCACCGTCCTGGATGCTCAGGCGGTTGAGTTCGTTATACATTACGCCCATGCCTGCAAGCTTGAAGCTGAAGCCATTGAGCTTCTGGCGCATTGCGTCGATGATTTCCGGGCGGCGGATGTCCATATCTGGCGTTGCGACTGGCTCAGCAATAATAATTGCCCAGGTGGAACTGGCGTTCTGAAGAATCCGCTGCTTGAACGGGTCGTCCAGAAAACGCTGTTTGATTTTTTCAGCTTCTTCAAGTGTATTGACCGGGCCACTCATCAGGTCTTCGATGATCAGATCCTCGCCGCTCAGGCCGATGAAGGGAGACAGACCGACGCTGAGAACCCGCTTGAAGTTGTGGGTGTCGTTTTCAATCTCTTTCGATGCTTTGTATATTGCCGAAAGCATGGCCGGCGAAAACATGCCGTCGCGGCTGCAGTCGACCATTGCCAGAATTACTTCGTCATTGCCGTAGCGTTTCTTGAATTCATTATAGGCTTCAAGCGCCGGATCACCTTCGAGGAACCAGAGTTCGAGACTGTTGTCAATGCTGATATTGCGCGAAAAGTAGAGGCCGCCTACCGAAACGATTACCAGCAGCGTGAAAAGCAGGCGCCGCCATCTGATGATAAAGCCGGCACCCCACTTGAAATAAGCATCTGCGAACTTGGTATTCGACATCTCTGGTTCCTTTGCGTCTGGAAATTATGTCTGCAGTTACTGATATTTCAGCGCCCGCACAGAATGCCGGCGCTGAAATTCAGATGGAATGAAAGTTGTGCAGAAAATTCCGGCTTTGCTCAGCGGTCATATGGTGCTTTGAGGTCAGAAAACCGGCCCGGTCGAACTTGTTGAGGAAGTAGATGATCATCTTTTTCCACCAGGGCCAGTCGTGATTGACGTCATAGCCCCAGAGGTCGAGCAATACCGGAACACCGGCGGCGCTGAGATTGTCGCACATGTGAATCGCTTCGCCTGTCCACTCTTCCCAGGCACCCTGGCCGCTGCAGACGATCAGAAGGTTGTTTTTCAGCTTCTCGACGATGTCTTTGCCTTTGAGGTCGGCACTGTACCGCATCGGGTTGTGCAGATGCATTTCGTTGCTGTAAAAGCCCTGCATTGCAAATTCGATGTTGTAACAGCCACTGAGAGCGATTCCTGAATCAAAAGCTTCGGGCTGGCGCAGAGCGAAATTGGCGGTATGAAAGGCGCCGAAGCTGCAGCCGTGAGCGATGACCCCGGCCCCTTCATGCCCGTCGTTCATGATGTGCGGAATGACATCTTCTTTGACCGCCCGGTCGTAGTCGTTGGCGCGTTTGACCCGCTCAACCGGATTGGTGCGGGCAAACCAGCTTTCGTGGTCGATGCTGTCGATGCAGTAAACATGGATCTTACCGCTTTGAATGAATGGTGCCAGGGTATCGATCATGCCGAAGTTTTCGTAGTCGAAAAAGCGGCCTTCCTGAGAGGGAAAAACCACCATCGGCTTGCCGGAAGTGCCGTAAACCAGCATTTCCATCTGCCTGCCCAGAGCGTTGCTGTGAATGGTGCGGTATTCTCTGTTCATCAGGCCTCCCAGGTAATGTCGCGAATTACATTCTTGAGCTCGTCGAGGTTGGCTGAACGGGCCAGATAGCCCCAGTGACCCATGACTTCATATTCGATCGGGTTCATTGGCTGGCTGTGAACGATACGGTCGCCCCATTTGGCATAGAGCTGATCGTGAGAATATTTGTAAGGGCGATTATGTTTGCGGCTGATAAAAGCGCAGTGATAGCGGCGGGTAAACGGGCGTTTCGGTTCGTGCCCGGCCATGATCGATGCCCACCAGTCATAAACGTCGATATCGCAGGCAAAATTGAACATGTGGGTGGTCAGGCCTCCCGGGGGGCGCATGTTGATTTCGAGAGCCTGGAATTTGCCATTTTTCAGCCTGAAAAATTCGATGTGGAAAAACTTTTCGCGCACGTTGGCAGCTTTGACGATGGCTCTGCCATACTTTTCAAGTTCGGCAGGTATATCGATCAATGAGTAATACCAGACGTTTTCGTTGTTTTTGACGACCTTGTGAATGTCATTGCTGAAATAATGCGATGTACAGAACACGATATTGCCGTCTTTGTCGGTGAGCCCGTCGAATGACTGCAGGTCGCCGTCGACGAATTCTTCCATGAAGTAATCGTAGTCCTGTTTGATTGAAAAGAAGTGTTTGAGGTCTTCTTCGCTGCGGATAGTATAGGTATCGGCCGCGCCAACCCCGATGTCAGGCTTGATGAAAACCGGGTAATGGCCATTGATGA
>CAZFUG010000052.1:12833-14305 GCA_964522035.1 uncultured bacterium | reverse complement strand
TTCCTGGCACTGTTTGAAGTCTTTGATGACGATGCCTCTGGCGGCGGGTACCTGCGCGCGTTTAAAGACGTCTTTCATCATCGATTTGCGTTTGATGAACTGCAGATGGTCTGACTTGGGGCCGGTAACGTTGTAAGCATCACGAACCAGGGCTTCAAGTTCTATCCAGGGTTCAAGGTGCGATTCAACCCGGTCGATTTCGCCAAGGTGTTCTTTGAAAAAGCCGGCCGCATCAACTACCTGCTGATTGTTCTCAAGCCGTTCGACGCGGTAATGGCCGCTGAGTGACTGTCTGACTCTCGGGTCGAGAGCTTCGTCAGGCAGGTCTGAAATGCCGAAAACTCTGACGCCATATTTTGCGAGAGATTCAACAAATTGAGAATAGTGTGCGGGGTAGTGTGGCGAAATGTAGACGAGATTCATCGTTTTTCTCCAGATAATGATTTTACAGACATTTATACACCAAAACACCCATAATCAGGAAGTGCCTTGAAGAGAAAAACAAAAAGACAGTTACCGTTTGTTTAAAAATCCGTTATAATGGTCAAAAATGTACGCTCTTTAGCTCTCAGTAAGGAGAATTGATTATGAGTAAGAGAATACTGGCCGCGTTACTGGTTGTTATCCATCTTTTAACGCTTGGCCCAAGCTGGGGTGCCGCTGCCACGACGACTGCGACGAAGCAGAAAAAGAAACCAGCCACCACAACTGCGGCTACCAAGAAGAAAACCACAACTAAACCGGCTGATAAAAAAGAAACTACCGCTGCCACGAAGCCGGCATCTACGAAAAAGCCGACTACGGCAACGAAAAAGCCTGCAAGCACAAAGCAGACTTCCACTGCCGCCACAAAAACGACTTCTAAGGCTCTGACTGCAGATCAGCAGCAGGTTCTTGAACACCTGCAGATGCTCCAGGAAGTCTGGCAGCGCAAAATTACCCTTGAATTTCTTGGCGACAAACGCTCTGATAAGCTGCTTTCCGAAATTCTTGCCGACTTTCCGAAAAAGCTGCAGAGCAATTTCGTCTCCAACATTCGCGGTGATTACCAGGCCGAATTCATGGCCAACTATGCCGCCAAATCAGACGAAGAAACCAGCCGTGCCTATGACATGTTCAAAGATAAACCGAGTCTCGACCCGGTTCTTGGCGCGGTAATCAAACAGTCACCTTCGCCGCTCGAACTTGCATATTTCGACCTGGTCAAAAAAGTGACCACCCGCCGCAAGTTCCAGGCAACCAATGACCCCAGCCCCGAAATCAAGAAACTCGATACTTTCTGGCAGACCGTCTATGGCAAAATGCGTGAAAATGCCAATAAAGACCGCTACGACGCAGTTGCCGCCCTTTATAAAGACGCTTCCGCCAAAGATTTTCCGATTCACTGGTATGATGATGCCCAGCATGCGGTAGCTTTCGAGACCGAAGGCCGCAAAACCGGCACTCCGCACAAAAAAGACCGCAAAAAATGG
>CAZFUG010000052.1:0-12823 GCA_964522035.1 uncultured bacterium | reverse complement strand
TCTCGCCTATATCTGCGCCGATAACGATCTCGAACGCTTTGGTCTGATCGATATCAACGAAATGGAAAAAGTCGGCAGCAGTGATAATGTCAATATCGTTGCCCAGATTGACCGTATGCGTGGTGGCGAAGGCGATACAATTTCTGACGGTAACTGGGTTGGCACCCGCCGCTACTATGTTTCTAAAGACGAAGACCCGGGCAAAGTCACCAGCAAAATGGTCATGAACCTCGGTGAACAGTCTATGGGTACCAAGACAACGCTCGCAGATTTCCTCAAATGGGGCGTCAGTACCTACCCGGCCGATAACGTCGTTGTAATCGTCTGGAATCATGGTGCCGGCTGGGTTGGCATTGCCCAGGACCAGGAAGACGACACTCTGCTCAGCATGACCGATGTGTCCTGGGCACTGCGTGAAGGACAGAAGGAACTCAGCAAGGTTAATGGCAAAGAATCAAAGTTCGCCATTGTTGATTTTGACGCCTGTCTGATGGGTACCATCGAAGTGGCCTATGAAATTTCTGATACTGCCCAGTATCTTACCGCTTCTGAAGAAACCGAACCGGGCAACGGCATGCCCTATACTGATTATCTCGCTCCTCTTATCAAAAACCCCGATCTGACCCCTGCTGAATTCACTAAACGCATGGTTGGCACCTATATTCAGTCATATGCCAAGGGCGGTTCAGCTGGTAACTCATTTGTAAAGGGCTCAGCCGTTACCAAGTCAACCGTTGATCTTGGCAAAATCGGCATCCTGGTTAAAAAGTTTGACAGCCTCGGTAAGGCTCTGCTTGATAATCATGAAGTTTATGCCGACCTTCTGGTTGCTGAAGGCGGTCGATTTGCTTCAATCAAAAAGTATTCTGACGCGACTCTCGTAGACCTGATTGACTTCGCTCACAAGCTTGCCCAGATGCCTGAGGCACCATCAGAAGTCAGAGAAATCTGCATCGATATCATCAAGTCTTATGGCTATCCGGTCGAAAACGACAAACTGGCTAAACCTGTCGTGATCACCAGCGACAAGCCCGGCGTGGTTGTCTGGGGCTATAATGGCTGGCGCATGCCTCCGAGATCGCTGTGGCCTTCTGGCACAAGAGTTTTTCAGTCCCGGCTTGCTCTGACACCTTTGCAGGAAATGCAGGGTGGTGGCTATGCATGCCAGATCGGGCCTTTTGAGCCGGTTCAGGATGAAGCTCTTGAAAAAATCGTTTTCGTAGACGAAATCAATTATCAGGTTGTTCTCAAAGATGGTAAAGCGCTTGATAAACGCAATATCAAACAGGGCAAAGAATACCTGATCGTTTCAAAGTTCCCGGAAACCTCACCGATGGTAATCGAAGGCCATACTCAGGGTATGGGCGACAGCCATGGTCTGTCTATTTATTTCCCGCCTTCTCATTCATTCGTGAACAATTACAAGGCTCTGAAGTTTGCCAAAGACACCAGCTGGGACGAATTCCTCGAAAAAACTCCTGTGTTCAAGCGCAAAGCCGATGTACTGCTGTGCGGTCAGATGGTCCAGGACCCGATGACCCTGCCGCTGATAGCGCATGCTCTCAAGGCCAACAAGGTTGAATTTCAGGTATTATGGGACCCGGCAGTGTTTGCTTTCAAGTTCAAAGATATTCTGCGCCAGTTCGCCGGCAAAGGCCTGGTCATAACTGACAGCGTCAGTGCCAGCAGTATGGGTCAGCTGGCCCCGAGTTCTGAAGATCTGCATGATTATCTGACCAATGGCGGCAGCCTGATGATGGCCGCTCAGTCGGTTGGCAAATCGAACATTCATCGCGATCTGCTGAAGGATTACTTCAAGTTCACCTTTGTCGCCGAAGAAAAAGACTTTGATGAGCTTATCTGTAAAGGCAAAGAAGAATTCACCATGCATCTGAACGGCGATGAATCGGCCAGAACCGCTTCTGACATCACCGTCATGAAAACCGCCGAACCCTGCAAAATCTTCGTCACCATGCCTGATGGTCAGGGTGCTGCGATTTATGCCACCGGTCAGGGCAAGAATGACAAGTCATACTCTGGCGTATACCTTGGATTCAGATTTGAAGCGGTTGGTGATACCGAAGCCCGTAATCGTCTGATGGGCGAAATTCTCGACCGTCTGCTGCCGCAGAGACATCAGCTCAGCCTTTTCTGAAGATGATCAACCGCCTTAACCGGCACTGACCGTTAAATAAAAGCACTGCCGCAAGGCAGTGCTTTTTTATGGCATAAACCGGTCAATCTGTGCTAAACCAATATTAATAAAGTGATCCGGGGGTACTACAGTTTGGACAATTCTCAGTTGCAGATCTCAATCAAAAAAAACTTTCCGGTAATCAGTTTTATCGGTAACTGCAAAGCCGAAGGCATCGACGGCATCTGTGCCCGCCTGCAGGAATTTGCGGTTGCCGGGCATAAAAAATTCGTGTTCGATTTTTCGGCCTGCAAGCTCATTAACAGCCCAGCCATGGGCGAGATTCTCGAGGCAATTCTTCTTATCGACCGCGATTTCGAAGGGCATGTGGTTGTTTGCGGCCTTGACTCTCTAAAGGAGACGCTGTTTTCAATTTCGGGTATCATACCTATCGCGCAGCCCGCCCCAGATGTTATTGCTGCCCTCGAACTGATCGAAAATATCGACGACTGATTTTTTTTGTTACGTCTTTTAACTTCGTGCGTAATGTTTAATAGAAGGTAAATCATTCATGTCTGCGAGGGAGGTTTTTATGCGTTTTTTCAAAGCCTTGACCTTTATCATCCTTATGGGTCTCGTTTCTGTTTCCATGACCGGTTGTGACGCGTCGAAGATTATCGACGTCATCAGCAAGGTCGCCGAAGGTGTTCAGAAGGCGATTCCGGCGGTTAAAGAAGTTATCAACTCCGTCAGCAACGCTTTGCCACAGAATACCGATACTGCTACCAATAACAACACCACTTCGACCAATAATAATGAGCAGACTGCCAGCAACAATGCCAATGTAACCATTACCAGCGCCGGTGACGACGAAGACGTTGGTAACACAACAACAACCAACAGCGCCACCACCAATACAACCAATTCGACATCGACTGCTCAGCAGACACGTATTGCCTCAAGCATTCGCTCACTTCTTGGCAGCACCAGTTTCCGTGGTGCCGACGTCGATGGTGGTAATCTGGCCTGCGCCAAAGTCGTTTCGACCGCTCTCCAGAGCGCCGGTGTTCTCAGCCGTGTTCAGCTCAACTGCGATGCGGTTGTAAACGATCTTAAAGCTGTCGGCTGGCAGAGAGTAAATGTTCCTCCTTATCAGGAAGGCGATGTCGTTACCTGGACAACCAGCCGCGGCCCCGGTCGTCACATTGGTATCATCGTCAAGCAGGGCAACACCTTCCAGGCCATTTCAAACAGCTCTTCCGAAAGAACTCCGCGCGTTCATGCCATCAACTATATGCCGATCACTCAGGTTCTGAGAAAGGTTTGACAAGAGGATAACACTATGAGAAAAGCAACCGTTACGCTGATGGCAATGTTCATGTTCGCTCTCACCAGCCCCGCCTTCTGTAACTGGGAAATTCAGTTTGGGCAGGAAAAGGCTCAGGTTGGTATCACTGCTCCGGTTAATGCTGAAGATTTGCCGGTTGGCCCGGGTTCATACCGCGCAAATGGCTCTGATATATGGGTTCTCGATTCGGTCAAGGGAAGAGTGCTCTGCTTCGGCGCTGACAGCAAAGTTAATCAGGAAGTCGCTTTTCCGGCCCTCGGCAAAGATTTCATTCTTACCGATTTTGCCTTGCAGCTTGGCGAAAACGGTGAAGTGAAGGCTGTCGCCACTATCAATATGCGCGCCAAAGAAATTGTAGTTGCCGGTCTCGACGGCAAAGAAATCAGAAGAATCAAAGCCGGTAATATGATGCAGCTCGACGAAATTGACATTGACCGTAATGGTCAGGTTTATGTCGGCGACTATGCTGCTGCCAGTATCGCCGTTTTTTCTGCAGATGGCACAGCCCTGAGAAATATCCCGTGGCAGGCGTCGGGTTTTGCGGTTGACAGCAGCAATAACCTGCACATGCTCAATTATAGTGAAGGTTCCGGGCACGCACTGGTTACTATCGGTGCTGACGGCAAAGAAGTGGCCCGGCACGAAATCGGCCTGGCCGAAATGCAGAACCCGAGAATCTGGGCTGTAAAAGATTCCGGTGAATGTCTTGTTTCGATGGTGCCTCCGAGTGGCGATCCGAGCAAACAGAAACTGATGCTGTTCTCTGCTGATGGCAAGGCTGCCGGTTCTGCTGACTTCGCCAATCCTTACTATATCAACCGCTATATTGCCGCTGCCAAAGACAATGTCTGGCTGGTAAAAGCCGACTACCTCAAGGCACCGGGCGAACCGGTCAAGTTCGATTCTCTGACCCTCGCAAAGTAAGTTTTACAGATTAAAACCGGGCTGTTTCAGGAAATACCTGAAGCGGCCCGGTTTTGTTTTGCTCATGGGAAACTTTGTCTGGTCGCAGTAATTAAACGGGTTCTTTATTTATTTTTTGCCAGCTGCAACTGGTAAAAGTCGAATCATGGTTTAATCCAGGTAAATTCGTGGCCGAAAAATGCCGGCTCTGCAATTGAATGCTGCGCCATACAGTCACAAATACCTTTTCAGTCGCTGTTATGTGGATCAGTATACCAGTTGCGGTTCAAGCCGGGGTTGTTGATGATCGAATTGAGAATCGTCGGGTTGGCGGTTTCCATGAAATCGGCGATGAACAACTGCCCGACGTTGCCCGAAACATTGTCGTCCTGGTCGAAGAGTTGTAGCGAAATGCGGAAAAAGCTGCGCGAATAGCCGGCCGAAGTGATGGTTTCGGGGCGGATTTCAAAGAAATTCACCTTGTCGCTGAGAACTTTGCGGTTCTGACCGCCACCAATTTTCGGGTGCAGGTGCAGAACCCTTTCCAGCGTTTTAAAAACCGACCCGGAGCGGCTTTTGAGAATGTATTCGACCTTGTTCATGCGGCGATAGCTTTCCGGACCGCTGCTGGTGGGAATTACTTTTTTCTCGTATTCGTCACCATTGAAGGTGTAAAAACTTATCGTCACGTCGCTGCCGCTGGTCGTTTCGGTAAAGATGTCGCTGATGCTGTGACTCTTGTCATTGACGAAAATGAAGCAGGAAAGGGTCAGGTCGAGTTTGAGCTGGCTCAATATCTGCTGCCCGGCCATGACGACGTTGTTGCGCTGAACTCCTTTGAGAGCCGAGCGGCTGCCGTGCGAAAGAATGCGATAGGTGGGTATGAGAATCAGCATCATGATTGCACAGACGATCATGACTTCGACGAGGGTAAATGCGTGGCGCTGCTTTCTCATCTGGCTGGTTTCTCCATGACGATGGTTGAAAATGCCAGTTGGCCGCGGCTGAGCCATGATTTAACCTTGTTGTTGCTCTTAACCCTTACCTGCACCGTAACAAGAATGCCATTGCCGGCTTTTTTCATGCTGATCATGCGCTCGAATGAGTCGCATTCACGAAAGTATGAAGTAGCGGCAAAAATAGGCTTTTCAAGCACTCCATGCCAGGTGTCGAGTGGAAAAATGTCGGGTTTGATGATGAACTTGTCGGCCCATTCATAGCCCATGCCCTGGGTGAATTCGATGACTTCGCTGCCGAGCGAGGCGGCGAGAAATTCGTAATAGGCATCCATGCTCTGTGAGCTCGATGACTGATTGATGAGAAAAAACGACAGCAGGGCAATCTGCAGGATTACCATGCCGATCAGCACTTCTACAAAAGAGAAGGCGCCGGTGCTGCGACGCTTATTCCTTGGCGAAACTGATATCTTCATATCTTACCCATGGTGAAATGGTCAGTGCAAAAATCTCATCATTGTCAGTCGCAGCCTTCAGGCGCTGGTCATACTGGATACGGCCCGGCGATGACGGAAACCGGCTGAGAAACAACTGGTCGACGCCAACCGAACCAAGAACGTTCAATGGCTTCGACGGAACGACCGCGCCGGTATTCGAATCGTTGAAGGCCAGCAGACTGGCTTCGATCTGGGCATCGGTTCCGACTCTGATGTTGCCTTTGCGGGTGAACAGAATGAGAAGGTCTTTTGACGGGTCTTCGCGCTTCAGCCCGCAGTTGATGGTAAAGCCATTGGGGGCGATGATGGCGCCGGCACCTTTGACCTTTATATGGTCAGACCCGGTTGGCGGGTTGAGGCTGACGTGGTCTAGTTCGACGCTGATGACGCCGCGCATATTGAGAACGCCGTTTTTGCGGTCGTAGACACCGTTCTTTTCGAGTTCGGATGCGTGCAGATAGCGGGCAGCACAGAGGGTATAATGTCTGAATGGCCTGAAGCCCTCGCCGCCTGTCATGGTCAGATCACTGAGTGGCGATGAATTGCGGCCAAAGAATTTGGGGGGCGCCTTGAATGTTTCGGTAACCGGGGTTTTCGAATACTGCTGCCCCTGATACATCAGGTAGTCTTCGACCAGATTCGAATAGAGCGGCAGAGGCGGGTTGGTATTGTTGATCGTCGTTTCGAGACGCTTGCAGAAATCAAGATGCTGTGGGTTGCTGCCGTCTTTCAGGCGGGGTGTTTCTGGCGAATAGCAGACGAACTGCAGTGATTCAAATTTTTCTTTGCCTTCGGGTGGAAGAGGAGAGCCATCGTAGGTGGTGCTCGAGGCGTCGAGGGCGAAATGTACTACATACAACCACTTCTGAGTGACGGCGCCGCGCAGTATGGTGTCGAGATACGACTTGTCGACCGGCCCGGCACAACTGATGCCGGAAGGGTTCTGTGGAATGACTTTGTCAGGGCTGCCGGGAGCGGCAGAAAGCACGTTACGTGCTTCCTTTTCGCGGTTGTCAGGAGTGCCCGAGGTGCGTGCCGCCGGGAAGCGTCGCATCGAAAATACACCGTTGAGATTTTTGAGCTTCGAGATTTTAACATCGTTTGCTTCGAGGTTCTGTTTGAGTTCAGGCAGGAGTTTGAAGCATTCTGCCTGATTGATGTTGAAGGTTTCTACCGATAACTGGGGCATCAGAGCATCAGCATTGTCAGAATCTGAAGTGTTCAGAAAGACCCGTTTGCTTTCTTCATTCTGGTCGGCCTGACCAAAATAGACAAAGCCGCGGCGGTCGACCGGAATCGAGCTTTGATCCTGAATGACCAGCTTCTGGCCGGTGTTAAAGTTCAGGCCGCGATAACCTTCATTGAACTCTCTCAGTCCGTTGCGCACCAGCAGCGCAAAATCGAGCGGAAAGGTCATGGCATAATAGTTGGCACGTTTATTGTAGTTTGACACCAGACATGCAGATTTGAAGTCAAAGTGGCGGCGGCGCTGACAGCGGGCCAGCAGTTTCCCTGACGGGGTTTCGAGGGTGGCGTCGACAAAAATTTCGAGGGTGCCGAGGCCTTCGCCATCGTGATATTTCTGGTTCTGGGGGGTCTGAATGCGTTTGTCGAAGACTTTGCCGGTCAACGTGTATTTGAACGTGGCGCCATTCAGAAGAGAACCCTTGTTGGCTTCGAACAGCGGTGCCGGCAGCGTGAATGCGGTGTTGCTGATCGAAGCGGTGCGCATCTGTTCGATGATTTTTTTTGTCAGTTCGTGACCTGGGTCGCGGGTGGCATCCTGCAGATTGCTGAATGCCGAATCGAGAATGATTTCGGTAAGGTTGCGCAGCTTTTCGCGGTTAACGTGATAAAACGACGAGAAGGCCAGCTGTTTTGAAAAATTATGGTAGAACAGGATAAAGACCGCCATGATCGTCACAACCGACATTACCACCCAGAAGACCATACCGCGCCTTTTCTGAAACGGGCGCGGGGTCGGGGTGACAGTCGCAGATTGTCTGGCGCAGACGGTCAAGGCCTTATTTCTTCCTCGTCGGGTGAAAACATTTTAATTTCGGTGCCGGTGCTGGCCGTGGTTTCTTCAACCTGGTGCCCCGGGCTCGCAATACTTATCGTGCCTGAACCATTATAACCCGAAACTGTTTCGGTTGCGATTATCTCGCTGCCGCTTGCGGAAACAGCCTGACCAGTCTGTTCGACATTGCCCTGATTGCCGCTCAAAGCGGGTTGCTGATCGGTCCGAGCCTGTGGCATGGCCTCGAGGTCTTTTTTAAGTTCAGTATTGATAAACATTGATATGGCTGCGGCTGCGGCGATAACCGTCAGTAGCACAAACTTGAATGGTATGGCTATGGAGGCCGGCGCTGCGGCTGCAGTCGAAGAACCGGCGACAGAAGTTGCTGCCGTGGCTGCTTCTGCGGCCTGAACCGCTTTCAATACGGCGACTATCGAGGCGGCTTCTTTGCCGGTAACTGGTTTTCGATGGGCTTTGAGGAGGCTGAGGTTTTCGGCCGCCTGCTGGCATTCGGGGCAGGAAGCCAGATGATCGCGCAGTTCAGTAGAGAACTGGCGGTTACCAGAAGTCAGTTCTTCAATAAACTTTTCACAGATTCTGGTCATAAGTTTCCTTCTTCCAGCCTGTCTTCAGTTTTTCCATTGTGCGCATCATCCGCATTTTGACCGCACCAACGCTGAGGCTGGTCAGCTCTGCGATCTCGGCGAAGGGCAGATCCTGGAAAAAGCGCAGTTCCACCAGAACCTGTTCTTCAGGGGTCAGCCGGGAGAGCATTTCTCTGACATGAGTACGATTGTTTGCGTCTTCCTCGAATGTTTCGCAGTAGTCCCTGGAGAAGTTTGCCTCCATATACTGGCGCTGACATTTCTGGCGGCGGGTCCAGTCGATGAAGGTATTCTTCGCGATCGAAAACAGCCATGACTTGAACGATCGGCCTGATTCATATCTGTCGAAGGCCTTGAAGGCTTTCAGATAGGCTTCCTGAGCTATGTCATCCACTTCAGACTCCGGTAGGCCAAGATATCTCAGAAAGAAACCGAGCGACCGCCATGTTTCTTCGATCAACCGCGAAAATTCTTTATCATTGTTCACACATCAGTTCCTTCTGTTTACTAATACGCTTCATCCTGACAAAAGATAACATAATTATCGCGAATTGATCACTTCGATGGTTTTAACCACCAGAGTCTGATCGGGCAGGGTTCTGAACGGCATTGCCCTGATGACGATACTGTCGCCCTGGTTGGCTACAAAGGCTTTGCCAGGCCTGGGCAGGGCGAGAATTTTCTGGTTGTCCTGGGTGATGGCTGAAATCGAGCCGTCATTACTGTTGAATTGTCTTACGCTGAGCCTGAACTCTGAGACCTGTGATGCTACAGCGGTATAGCCAGGCAATGCCTCAGGGACAGTGTCTTCTTCAGAGCCGGAGAGATAGAAAAACAGAGCCAGCAGCAGCATGCCTCCAAGAAAAACTCTTTTCAACAGCGGGTAATATTCTGAAAGCTCGCTGAAGGAGTCGGCAAGGTTCCATTTTACTTTCGCTGCAAGCTTTTCAAGCCGTTCTTTTTCGAGTTTTTCTTCGCGATTCTTTTCGCTTTCGGCATGAGTAGTTGTCTGGCGTTCTATATATGCGGAAATTTCTTCTTCTGAGGCAATATTGAATTCGATCAGAGTTTCTTTGAGCATATTGCAGGTTTTGCTGAAAAGTCCCTGCATTTCTGGTCTGAGAGTGGCAAGGCGTGTCAGGTCGAAAGTGCTTTCCATGACCGGGTTGGTCAGATAAAAAGACAGGCAGGCATTGAGCATTTCCGGGTTGCTCTCACGTTCCAGAAAAGCCGGCAGCAGGTCGCGAATGCTGGCAAACTCAAAATGAATCAGCGAGCTGATCGCTTTTTCTCTGACGCGGGCGTCTTTGTCGCCGAGCATCGAGGCGAGCAGGTCTCTGGCATTTTCCTGGCTATGGCGGCAAAGGCTGCGCAGCAGGGCGGTTCTGACGATCAGAGAAGGAGAATTGATGAAAACTCTTATCTGCAGCATGAAACTGTCGCTGTCGAAGGCCGCAAGATATTCGAGGGCAGCAGCGATCAGATCTTCACTGTCGCTGCGAAGAAGCTGTTTTGCCCGGTCGCACCAGCGATTATCTTCGCAGGCAATCGCGGCGCGAAAAGCTGAGGGAAGAAGATTGGCGCCGGACCGACCGGCGGCAAAGGCTTCTGATATGGTTTCTCTGGCTCCCTTGTCGCCGACTGCCCTGATTCTGAGCAATCGCTTCAGCAGGTCCGGTGAATCTTCAGCCCGGGCGGGCTGACTGGTCGCCGCCGGTTCAGCTGTCGGCGTAACTTCGGCGGCAGCCGTTTTGACGGGCCGTGTTTCGAATATCAGCTTCAGCAATTCATGGCTGTCAGAAGCTTTCATGCTGTCAATCGCTTCTGCGACTTCTTTCAGCTGACGTTTTTCCTGGAGCAGCAAAATCAGTTCGCGGCGCGTGTCAGGGTCTGCACCGTCGTAAGCATTGATGCAGCTCTGCACAAAATGGCGGGCCTTGACGCGTTTCGGGTATTTTTTCAGGGTGGCGAGAAACTGGTTGAAATCAGGGCAGATTTCGGCCATACGGATCATGGCGCAGCAGTTTTTCTGAAGTTCAAGAAGAAAATCGTGGCGCGACTGGGGCGTCTTTTCAATGATGTCACAGATGCGAAAGGGAATTTCGCGGTCGGGGTTCGATAAAACAATTGCGGCTGCAATTTTCTGCAGCCTCTCGTCTTTTTCGCGCCCGAGAAGTTCGATGATACTCGATTTGTTGAGGCTGAAGGGCATTATCGACATAGCCCTGAGAGCCGCAAGTCTGGTGTAATAGTCGCCTTTTCTCAGAGATTCTGAGAGAAAGGTGGCGGCGCTGGCCGGGTGTTTTCTTGCCAGACCGCGAATAGCGGTCGCTCTAATGATCGGGTCAGCCGACATTACCAGGCGGTCGAAATTTTTCTGCAGCCGGTCGGGGAATCTGGCGATGATTGCTTCGAGGCAGGCAATCTGCAGTACCGAAGAGTCGCCGCTCAGACCCTCTTCAAGAAGATCAGCCAGTTCTTCTGGCCAGAAAGAAGAACATCTGCGGGTTACTTCGGCCTTAACCACAGGTTTGCAGGCTGCCTGCCAGAGGAACTTGATGGTTGCCACGCCACCATCTTTCTTTAGAACCGCGGTTGGTGTTTTTCGCAGGGCGTCAAGCTGCTGTTCGGGGCTCATTTTTGCGAATGCCGCCGGGCTGATCTTTTCTGGCGAAGGCTTTGCCGGAGATTTTTTGCGATTCAGGCGCTCTTCGACAGAAGAAATTGCATGTCGCAGCAGCATCAGGCACTCGTCGTCGTCTTCGAACTGCAGACGCGAACTCAGAGCCTTCAGGATTTCTTCGGAATCGCCGGAACGTATAATCTTTTCCAGGGCGAAAACCCTGAAGGCCTTTACCGGTGCCGCAAGTTCGCTGATAAGACTGTTGACGTCTTCCAAGTATTATTTCCTGTTAGAAAAATCTTTCCAGCAATACATTCTGCCTTAGAGAAACCCATCTTGCAATGCTTTAAGAAACAAAATTATTGCGTTCGCTGAAAATGCTGATCTGCTTATGCAGGTTACAAAACAGCTTGCTTTGCAATCACCAGAAGTTTGTAAAAACTGGGGGTTGCGGAACATAAAAAAAGCTGTCATAATTCAATGTACAAACTTCGGTTTGAGTATTTAAAGTTGTAATTGAGTAGCCCTGTAAGTATATGAGTATTCAAAAGGGGGTTGCCATGAGGCGCCACAACGTATTAAGTATCGCAATAACCGTTCTTTTCTTCTTCGCTTTTTCTACCTGTGTCGACGCTGGTTCTAAACAGCGCCCGTCTAAATCGCCCCAGGAACTCTATAAAGAAATCATGCTGCACCTCGACGAGATCGAGCAGCACAACCCCAAGGCTCAGGTCAGTATTTACAAGACCAGAGATGCCCTGAATAAACTTTATTCGCATATTTCCGGCGACCTTACCGATCCGTTCCATGCTGATGGCAATCTCGCCGTTCCCGACATGGAAAAAGGCGCCGACATGTATGGCCGCGCTGCCGGTCTGCGTGACGAAGCTCTGAAAAAAGAACTGTTCAATCTGGTCGATAACCATGTTTCAGTTGGTTACCAGAGAGCCCAGGATCTCGTTTTCAGCGATATCGACAACCGTGCTGGCTACGTTGAATGCGTTTACACCGGCCGCAAGCTCAAAACCAGTGGCGAACCCGATGCAACCAACATGAACATCGAACATACCTGGCCCCAGTCAAAAGGTGCCGTAGGTATCGCCAAATGCGATCTGCACCACCTCTTCCCCGCCGATTCAAAAGCAAATGGCATCAGAGGTAACAACCCGTTTGGTGTCGTGAATGGCGCCAGCTGGGAACAGGGCGGCAGCAAGACCGACGGCGATGTGTTCGAAGTGCGCAAACAGCAGCGCGGCGACACTGCCCGCGGCATGTTCTACTTCTCAATCCGCTATAACAAAGATATTTCCGATGCCGAAGAAGCGACTCTGCGCCGCTGGCACAAAGAAGACCCGGTCGATGAACTCGAAAAGAAACGCAATGACCGCGTTCAGAATTTCCAGAATAACCGCAACCCCTTCGTCGACAAACCAGAACTTGTAGATCAGATCTCTGACTTCTGATTAAACAGCAAAGAAAAAGCCTGCAGCACTACTGCAGGCTTTTTTATTTCTGCCACATTTGAATATCAGTAATTTAAGGTAAAACTGCAATTCAACTTTTACAAAGCACTGGAATAAGAAAAGCCCGGCGGTTGTACCTGCCGGGCTTTTTTGCCTGTTTGAGCTGCGCTTTTGTGGCTTAGCTTTGGGGTTCTGGTTTCAACTCGAGAATTCTTGCCAGCTTTTCGGGGGCAAGGCGGTATTCGCTGTCGACGCCGCCGCAGAAACCGTGAAC
>CAZFUG010000051.1:0-20780 GCA_964522035.1 uncultured bacterium | reverse complement strand
TCCCTTCAACACGTCAATTCACCTTCCTCAGAAAGTCGGCGATCAGGCGTTCGTATTCATCCTGAATCGCGGCACCGGTGCGACCGGCCGCCATTTCCGCCTCGATACCCTCGATACGCTGTTTGATTTCTTTCAGGCGGGAAAAAGCCTGAGTAACGAGTTCCCAGAGGGTCATCGTCTCTTTTTCACGCGCCCAGTTCTGGTTGTCGGCAAGAAAAATTTCCTGTGGCAGATAACCGATGCGACTTTCTTTGGGGCGGGTCACGACGCCGGAATCGGCATGTTCGTGTCCGAGGATGATGCGCATCAGAGTAGTCTTGCCGGAGCCATTACTACCGACCAGTGCAACGCACTCACCGGGGTTGACGGCAAAAGTCACTCCAGAAAAAAGGGTTCTGACACTGAAAGATTTTGATAAATTGCTGATCTGTAACGACATATGGTTTCCTGTTATTCAGGCAGAATTCTAACACTTTAGCCCTGTGGTTTCAATGCTGGCTGGCCCATAACTGCGCATTTTTGACTAATGCTGCCAGGCGGGTTAGAATAGAATGAGAGAGATCAGGAGGCCATTCATGAACAGAACCGGAATCGTTCCGGAACCCTCGCTTGCCCTGTTAACCGACCTTTACCAGCTGACAATGGCATATGGCTACTGGAAAACCGGCAATCTCGAAAAAGAAGGTATTTTCAACCTCTTTTTTCGCAAAAACCCTTTTGGCGGCGGCTTTACCATTGCCTGCGGGCTTGCACCAGCCATAGAGCTGTTTGAAAAATTCGGTTTCAATTCTTCTGACATCGATTATCTCGGCAGCATCTGCGGCAATAATGGGCAACCTATTTTTGAAAAGGGCTTTCTGCAGTATCTCGCCGATCTGAGGTTTACATGCGATGTCGATGCGGTGTCAGAAGGTTCGGTAGTTTTTCCGAACGAACCGCTGCTGCGCATCAAAGGCCCGATTATTCAGTGCCAGCTGCTCGAGACTCCACTTCTCAACATCATTAATTTTCAGAGCCTTATCGCCACCAAGGCCGCCCGCATCTGCAAAGCCGCCCAGGGTGACCCGGTGATGGAATTCGGCCTGCGCCGGGCCCAGGGTGTAAACGGTGCCATTTCAGCCAGCCGGGCAGCCTATATCGGTGGCTGTTCAAGCACTTCAAATGTTCTTGCCGGCAGTCTTTACGGCATACCCGTCAAAGGCACCCACGCCCACAGCTGGGTCATGTCGTTCAGCAGTGAAGAAGAAGCTTTTCGCGAATATTCGCGGGCAATGCCCAACAACAGCCTGTTTCTCGTCGATACCTACGACACCCTCGAAGGAGTTAAAAACGCGGTCAAAATAGGCAAAGAACTGCGCGAAAAGGGCTTCGAGATGGCCGGCATCCGTCTCGATTCTGGCGATCTGGCTTATCTCAGCATTGAAGCGCGAAAAATTCTCGATGCCGCCGGCTTTGCAAAAGCGATTATCTGCGCCAGCAACGATCTCGATGAACATATTATAACCAGTCTTAAACAGCAGGGTGCCAGAATCAATCTCTGGGGCGTTGGTACCAGACTGGCCACCGGCCATGATCAGGGGGCTCTGGGCGGAGTCTACAAACTTGTTGCACTGCGCGACCCCGAAAAGGCCTGGCAGCACCGCATCAAGCTTTCCGAGCAGAAGATAAAAATCACCACGCCCGGCGAATTGCAGATCAGACGGTATATTTCTGCCGGCGAAGCCAGAGGCGACATGCTCTTTGACCAGCTTTCAGGCATGCCGGAGCATGATCTCATCATTGACCCCGAAGACCATACCCGCAGAAAAACCATGCCCGAAAAGTGCGAAACAGTTGAAATGCTGCAGCCGGTAGCGAGAAGCGGCAAAATTGTGGCTGAAAAGGTCAGCATTCATAAGATCCGTGAACATGCTGCCACAGAACAGGCATTGTTTCATGAAGGCATCAGACGGTTCGTAAACCCGCACGTCTACCCGGTAGGCCTTGAAGAAAACCTTTTTGCACTTAAAACCCGTATGATACTTGAAAACAGAAAAGTCCATGACTGGCATAAATCCTTATAAATCCAGAGAGGGAGAGACAAATGAAAGCCCTGTTACTTGTTGACCTGCAGAATGATTTTATGCCCGGCGGCGCCCTGCCCGTAGTAGATGGCGACAGCATCGTACCTCTGGCAAACTGGCTTGCATCAAAATTTTCGATTGTTGCAGCAACCCAGGACTGGCACCCGCAGAATCACCAGAGTTTTGCCATGAATAACCCCGGCCGGCTGGTCGGCGATGTCATCAATCTGAATGGCTGCCAACAGGTCATGTGGCCGGCCCATTGCGTTCAGGGCAAGCACGGAGCCGATTTTCACCCTGATCTGAAGCGTGATCAGCTGCACATGATATTCAAAAAGGGTATCAACCCTGAGGTCGATTCTTACAGCGGCTTTTTCGACAACAACCGCCGGCACCCGACCGGGCTTGCTGACTGGCTGAAGAAAAAGAACATCAGTCAGCTTTATATCTGCGGTCTGGCTACCGATTACTGTGTTAAATACACGGCTCTCGACGCCGTCTCTCTTGGCTTTAAAACCTGGCTGATCGAAGATGCCTGCCGTGGCGTCGACCTTCAGGCCGGCGACAGCGCCAGGGCTATCGAGGAAATGCGCAGTGCCGGCGTCAGCATTATTTCGAGTCGTGAACTGCAGGTTTCACTTGCCTGATAGCTGCTACTTTGTCAAAGTTGAATCTGTGATTTTATCTTCATCCCGAGCTTGTCCCCGGAGAGGGAAAAGCGGGAATCTGATTGCCAGCAACTTAGATCCCTGCCACCAACCTTCGCGAATGCAGGCTTTGCAGGGATGACGTGGAGACATTTATTTTGCATACTCAATTGTGACGAAGGGCTACATGCCCCACTTTTTGAAATCGATGCCTGAAAGATCGAGATTGGCAACGTTGTTGGTGTTGGTCTTGAATTCCTGCAGCTGTTTTACGATCTGCTGACCTGAATTGAAAAGTTCAGACTTGGCGTTGTACATTTCTTTAACCGTGCCGCTTTTAAAACCGCTTCCGCCAAGTGATTTAATGCGACTCCAGTTGAGCTCACCCTTGTTTTTCATTGCTGCCAGAGCTTCGCGCACATTTTTTGCACGGTTTTTCTTAGAGTCAGACATCTTACCGAGCCAGTTGCGTTCAAACATTGCGTCAGCGCTCAAACCAAGAATGTCGTTGTCGAGTTTGCCCATCGACGACTGAATGTCATTGAGGCCGCGCATCAGCTCATCACGCACTTTGAGAATCTCGCCCACCGTCATTTTGGTTATATCGGCGCCAGCTGCAGACCATTCTCCGGTAAAATCCTGAACCAGTTTTTTGGCATCGGCCTTCACACCGGCCATAATACTGCCCTGAGTTGCAAAAAACTTGTTGACGTCGCCGACGTCGCGCCAGTATTTGTCGAGTTCTTCTGAGCTGTCTTCTCGCATTACCACGAGTTTTTCCTGGGAAAATTCTGGTTCTTCAGCTTCTGACAGGCCGTCAAAACCGGCTTTTATTTTAAGACTCACTACCAGTCGGCCGGCGGCATCAGGAACGGTAGAAACATCGAAAGTCTCGACGTTGCGGCAGACCATCCACTGTTTGCCATCAAAGCGCCTGATCAGGTCTGGCTTTACAAAAAGGTAACTCAGCGGCACGTCTTCATTTTCTTTTTTGCCGGGCTTTCTTACCTTGATCTGAATTACGTCGTCGCTGACCTGCTTGAATGTGCCTTTTCGCGCCTGGCTCAGGTCATTCTCGAGCAGTTTCAGCACCTTGTTGGCTTCCTGTTTAACATAGTCGCGGCTGAGCACGAGCGCGCGCTTGTTGGCTGAATCCTTCAACAGGTAGTAAATCGGTATTGAAATAATGGTCAGAATGAAGAAAGCAACCATCAGTTCTACCAGAGTCATACCTTGTCGTTTCATAGCAATCTCCTCCAGCATTTCAGGGCCTGACGATCAGAAAAGACTTGTTGCGCACCACCTGCGGCCCACCGGCCCGGCTGAACGAACAGGAAATGTCTGTCTGCACCATGGTTCGATCGAGCTTGCCTTCTTTTGTCAGAAAGCTCCAGCTGCCCACTACCGCAAAATCCTTGTATTTAAGCTGAATTTTAAGAACTTCATTAAGGCTGATCGGATAAAAGCCATCAGAAAGCTGGAACGGGCCGGCGAATTCCTTGTCGGCACCCTCGGCCTCGGCTCTCTCATAAAACTTCTTGAAAGGCATCGCCATCAACTCGCTTTTGACGCTCTCAAGAATTCTTTCAGCCATCTGAATCTTCTCGGTTTCAATCGCAGTGGTGGCATCGCCTGATGACATCTGTGTCAGCGGCACAAGCGCGAGAATGAGAATGGCTATGGCAATGGTTATCTCGACCAGGGTAAGACCATGGCGATACTGATTAATTCTATCTTTCGCAAGATTAAGCATTTTCATTTCCTATTGCGGCTTTTCAAATTTAAACGCAGCGGTCTGCGCACTGAAGGTAACATAATAGCGTGTCGGGTCCCATTTGGCTACGGGTCTGATCATCGACATCAGCGAACTGCGGCAATGATTCGATTCATAGTATACATGCAGGTTCCCCTGGCATTCTTTGCGGTTGAAGCGGTTAACCACCAGATTACCGTGAACGGTAAGAGTCGCGCCAATCGGGTTCATCAGGCCCTTATCACCAAACAGACAGGCGTAAACCTTGCGGTCACCGTAGTGATTGACGATCGCGCCATTGCGAGCCACCAGCGAAAACAACGTGGCATTGCCGTTCGCATCGAAATCTTCACGGGTTACATTGCCCTTGAGGTGAATATTGGCGGCGGCAACAATGATGCCACGCCCCATCACATGCAGGTCACCATCTATCCAGAGGTTGTCGTTGACAAAGGTTATGCCGTCACAGATAAAAGTCTTTTTACCGTTATATTCGATGCAGCGGTTGTCGAGATCGCGGTTGAATTCAAGCGAAGACGGATAGAAGTAGCTGGCCTTCTTAAGATACTGAGTCGGGGAATAGATATTCGCCGGCAGGTTGCCAGGCTCGTTTGGATTCCAGGCTGATTTGCCCTCGTCATCGTTCTTATATGGGGGAAACCCGCAGAAACCATAGGGTTCCTTTTCAGCTTTTGCCCAGAACCATGGCACCGGAATTTCAAGCCCGAGAAAGCCGATGATCGGAATCGGCGGAATCAGGATCTTAACCAGCAGCAGGCGAATATGGGTATAAACTTTTTTGAGATACCCCTCAACCCGCAAAGAAAATGGAAATTCAAGATGGAAATTGCCAAAAAGCATGGTTCTGGCGAATCTTGGCGGGATCGGCAGCCAGTAACCACCGTTTCCCCCGGGTTCGCCGCCGCCGAAATAACCCCAGTCAAAGGGTTCGCCTTTATCCCAGAAGTTGTAGTAAACACTCTTGATACCTGGAATTACATTATGCTCCTTGTCGCTGGAACCGGAAGGGTGCGCACCACTGCAGGCAGCCTTCGTGTCATCCTTGTGCGGCAACAGCAATGCCACGATTTCCATTTTTTTGAGGTTCGCCGGGTCCAGCGAAAGCTCAGGGAACATCGTTATTTTCAGCAGCATTTCCTTGGTACCGTTAACGCGCACCAGACCCGGCAACTGCACTTTGCGGAACAGGTCTTTGATGTCGAATTTGAAAATATTCTGAATTGAATCCCAGATTGCCTGAAGCGACGGCATATTGTGAATAACGATATCGCCGGTTCCCTCGTTCCATTTTATCTCGTCGTTACCCTGCCATTTATCAGTGTTTTCTAGGGCTTTTTCATAGAGCAGCTTTGAATTCGCCACAAAAAATGTATAGTCAGAGGCGATCGGCTGCACATCGGCGACCCTGAATTCACGATGCACCACCAGTTTCTTTTTAATAGTGGTGCCCGAAGGGTAGTTCGGCGAATATTCGACTTCGGCGATAACTTCGAAAAAGCCCTGCTTTTCCACGGTTACATCCCATGACACATTACCGGCAAAGGCGCGCAGGAACGGCGGCAGACAGTTCTGAATCGCGTCTTCGATACGCTTGTTGATTTTATCGAAGTCGATGTTGAACTGAAAAGCGCCGCCAAAAATCTTTTTTGCGAGAGCCTGAGGCGTAAGCTGAATCTTATCCTGAATTTTGGCAAAAACTTTGTCGAGAAGAGGCTGAAGCAGATAACCGATCGGAACCGGTACACCCTGCACCATGATTGTCCAGTTTTGAACATTTGGTGCTTTAAGCAGTGGTTTATTGGGCAGAAACTTAAGCAGATCGATGTTGGGCATCTGCGGCGGTCCGCCGTCAGAATCACCCGTCGGGTCTTTGCCGATACCTGAAACGACATCGGCAGCCCCGATCTTCAGTTTGTCGTAAATGGAGCCAAGAAAACCGGTTACCTTGCGCAATGGCACTTCAACGCCGCCGACAACATAATCGGGGTTATCGGCAAGAATACCGAAAGCCTTTTTTATACGGCCAGTGCAGGTAACGCGCACTCGACCGCCAAGTGCATCGAACATGCCCTTCAGAGGCGCCAGAGGCGCTTTCGGATCAGGCGAAATCGTGTCGTAGATATAAACTATACCCTGCTCGTAGAGAGGTTTGAAAATCTTGTTATTGAACAGGTCGAGCTGGACATCGATACCGTTTTCTTTGGCACCATTGAAACTGACCGGATCGACATAGGCGCCGGCAATCGGCGCTGGCAGACGAAAATACATAAACCAGCTTTTCAACAGCTCGTCTGGCTTTGAAAAAAGCTTCCAGAAGGCGTTGTAATCATTCATGCTGTCTTTGACAATTTTAAAAGTCATGTTGGCAGCAGATTCGGCACATTCTTCGGCACGCTTCTCGTGACTCGAAAAAACAGTGTTCCAGCGCCCCGAAACGGTCATGCGCGAAATGGTAATACCAACCAGCACCAGCACGCCAAGTACGCCCAGCGCCATCAGGTAAGCCGACCCGCGTTTTTTCAGTTTATTCAAAAACAAATCAGATTCTCCGTTTCTGCCGGTTTATGGCCGCATGTTTCAGCTTCATTTATCTGTCACTGCGACTCAAAATACTTACGAAAATTCTCGTCCATATGTTTCAAAGCTTCGATACTCGACCGTGCCGACTCTTCGCTTTCACCGTCGGCACGCAGTTTTTCCATGATTGCGTCAGGACTGGTGCCGGCAGAAAGTGACTGACTGAGTTCGAGTACTTTGCCGAAGGTCTTGCCAAAATCGGCAAAAGCGGCGATGTTTTCGTTGCCAGGCATATTCTTCAGTTCTTTCAAAAGGCGATCCTGCCATTTAACCCAGGCGAGGCGGTCCTGTTTCTTCTCAGAAATTTCGACGAGACGCTGCAGCGCGGTCATTTTACCAAACGAGTTGAGGTTCTGATCGTTAGCGGCCTGTTCATAGTAAGCTTCAGCTTCTGAAATGTTGCCGGCATCCCAGGCCCGGGTGGCACTGTGAAAGTTTGAGTTCAGATTGGCAGCCGCAACCATACGCTCTTCTTCTGAGGCGTTTGGATTGTTTGCGAGCTCGGTCATATACTGCCGGAAATCCTTTTCGTAATTTTCTGCAAAACTGCTTCTCTCTGATGCCCCCGTAGAAAGTGCTGTTTCATAAGCTTTGCCGGCAAGAAGTTCACGAGCACCGGTTTTCAGAGTCCCCTGCCAGTCATCACTGCCAACCTGGGTCTTTTTATCGGAACTGGGAATCTCACTGCTGATAAAGCTGACCTTGCTTGCGGTTTCGGTTTTATTACTGCGCTGCAGTGTCGATGCTGGCTCAGAACCCCACAGATACCAGAGTATCGGAGTAAGCAGAACGGCCCCGGTCAGATAGATCCATTTGAATTCGAAAAGATGCAGAAACAGCTTCTCAACCGGGGTATCTTCTGGCGCAACCTCGTTGATTTCAAGATCGTCATCGCCAAGCACCGAATTGAAGGCGTAATCGGCACGGTCCGGGGCTTTCTCTTCCTGGTCGGCCTTGAAGGCTTCCCAGCATTCCTGTTCGATTTCTTCAGATTTTCGCTGAAAAACGTTTTCAGCCGAAATCAGGGAAGCGCGCCAGATTTCTTCAAAACCATGCTTGAGCTCACCATTTTTGTTGTGAGTGAAGGCAAACAGTCGGAACATGCCCTCGCGGGTCGGGTTGGCCGCAACCATGTAACCGGCCTGAACCTGCAGCTCGAGGTTGGCCTCGTGCGTCAGCATGCGCCAGAGCATTGGCTCGGCCGAAGGGTAATCGAGAAGCGGCAGCAGCGAGAGCCCGATGCGCCTGGTGGCAATAACGCCTGACCGCAGCATCGACTGCAGATATTGCACAGCCGCTTCCTTGTCGGCTTTCAGAAAGACTTCCATGGCCGCTGACTTGATACGTGGATCATCGGCGGCAAGGAACTGATTCAAGGACGGCAGAATCGCGTCCATGTCGATATTCCCAAGGGTCTTGACGGTCTGTGCCACAACCGAAGGGTCTTTATCGTTCAACAACGATGCAATGGGTGGTGAATCGATACGCGTACCCAATCTGGCGATGGTTTTAAGAACGTCGAGAACGATATTTTTTTTGATTTCGGCCTTGAGAAGAGCAAAAAGCGTCTGCCTGGCGCTCAGGTATGCTTCTGAGGTGCTTATAGCCAGCAAAACCCCGCGCTGTTCCTTCATTGAAAGTTTGACAAATTCATCAACCAAAGGAAAACCTGCAGCTGCCCTGACCTGAGCGGGCTTCATCTTCTCTTCGGCCAGCAAAGGCTCGATCAAAGCCTTTACTTCATCTGAGGCCTCACCGGCAAAATGCTTTTTGAGAACTGTTTTTATAGATTCGTGATCGGCATAAGGGCTGAGGCGTTCAATCGCCGAAGCCCGCAACTTGGCGTCACGGTTGGTCAGGTCGGCGACAGCACAGCGGATTATCTGCTCCGACCTTCTGAAGGCAATGCGCTGTTTCAGTTCGAGAATATACTCTTCGACGGTCTTTTTGAGAATGCCGGCCGCCTGTATCGCTTCGATGCTCTGCATCAGAACCAGCTGTAAAATATGCTTTTTAATGCCGGATGCAAGCATCATGATGTCATAAATCTTGAGCGGAAACTCGACTGCCGGGTTGAATGCCGCGACAAAACCGGCTTTAACCATAAGCAACGGCTGGGTTTCGCGGCCAAGAAACTGCAAAAACAGGTTTTCGACCTTGGCAAAGTCGATCAGCATCAGCTCACGCAGGGCTTTCTGACGAATCAGAGCATTTTTGTGCAGCAGAAAAACCTGAATATATTTTATCGCTTCTTCGCAGTCTACCTGGCGCAACAATTGGACCGAGTGCAGCTGCACTCTGAAAGATTTAGAAGTCAGACCAACCCTGACCTGCTTTTTGAAGACAGCGACATCGCGCTGCTGCAACATCGAAAGGGCGGCACAGACAACTTCAGGGTCACCTCCGGGCAGCAGCATCGGCACCATTTCGCAATCTGCTTCATTGCCGAAGCGGCCAAGAATTGTCAGACCGGCTTCGATCATTCGCGGATTCTTCTCTACGGCAAGGCAATCACGCCATTCTTTAAGAATCTCTTCTGATGGTGGACGCCGCAACATCTGAGTTACAACTGAAGCTTTTGCAGGTTCAGCGCCAGAAAGAAATTCTGCAATAGTTCGCGGCGTAACCTCGAGCCCCTTGAGTTGCCCCTTAAGCTCAGCTCTCGCCGCTTCAAGATTGAGAACCCAGGCGGCAAGCTGGCGGCAGACAGTCGACCCGTCGCGAGAAGAGATTTCTTTAACCCTGGCGCGCAAGCCGACTGGTACACCGGTCGCCACAAGTTCTTCGAGTGCGATCTGGCGGGCAATTTCTTCTTCGGAAGAGAGAGCGAGCTCGATCCAGTCATTCAGATCAAGCTTCTGTGGCCACTTTTCAGCAACTTTATCGGTCATCGATGATCCCTGCAACCCTCAGTCTATGTCGCTGTACAGTATAGCAGACAGAAGAGAGCTATATCAAAGTTTTTGCAAATGCAGACCGAACAAAATCGAAATAATTGCCGGCCTTAATTCTGTAAAAAACTCCGCCACGCCCTGTGCACATTCACGGGGAAAGTTTCGCAATTACTGTTTTCGTTTTGGTAACTACTGTTTTCATTCAGAACGTAAAACTTTAACAATGTTATTGCGCTTAATAATGCAGAATAATCACACGAAAATGCCCGAGTCACTCACCAGAACAAGATTCCCGGCGTAGACCCGGAATCCATAAGTTTAATGCTATTGCTCTGAATAACACAGATACGTGATTCCGTTACTGATAAATTTCGGGTAGAATTAGAAACCGTACAATCATCTGTGAGGTTATTTTGATGGCAAAACTCAGAAAAAGCCCTTTCAGCCTTCTGTTTGCTCTGCTGCTGATCGTCTCGTTGCTTTCAGCACCAATCCAGGCTGCACCCGAAGAAAGTTCCACCGGCAGACTGCGCATAAGCTTTTCAGCAGCTGTTGAAAAAAGCCTGAAAGGAACAGCGGCCGCGCTTGACCGGGCCACCCTGGCACTTTTCGAAAAGCTCGACAAAACTGACAATCTGAGTGTCAAAGTTCACAGCCACTTTTATGACAATGCAATCCGGCGCTATTTTGTTTCAATAAGCGGTGACGGTGTGTTTCAGGGTAAACTGCCATTCAAACTTGAACATGACAGTTATCTGGTTTCGAGCAACCAGGAAATCTCATACGATTTTTACTTCAGCGAAGTCAAAAAAGATCGCAATGGTATCAGCTTCAAATATTCCGGCAGCTTCGTGGTCTCTCTCGACCGGGTCGCCTACCAGATGATCAAGACGATTCCGCATCTGGCGGCTTCCGGTTCGCTCGGGCCGGTTTTCGACATGCTCTCAGATTTTTTCGACAAGCTCAATATCGGTATTCTGTCACAGGCAATTTCTGAAACCCTGCGCAAGTTTTCGACGGTTGCCCTCACCAAGGCAGGAACTGAGCTTATCAGCCAGGCCGGCAAGAACCACAACCTCGGCAAAGTAATTGCCGAATGCATTAAAGATGGTTCGATGCTCAGCTTCATTGGCATTACCATAATCAAAACAGCATCAATAAGCGCAGTCAGCGTCAGCGGCGCCAGTCTCGGTGCCACCGTTGGTTCTATCATTGCACCAGGCCCCGGCACGGCGGTTGGCGCTTTTCTTGGCAGCCAGATCATGACGCTTGCCGCCAAAATGCTGGTTCACGAACTTACGGCCGAATTACCGCTCAAAATCAATATAAAACGCCTGGTCAACAGCTGGCATATTCTGCAGTATAACCCCGGCGATGAAGAAGCCCGCCAGACCTGCGAAGAAGCGCAGAAAAAAATCGAAAAGAAAATCGCGGCCGAATTCAACCGCGAAAAATTCAGCCTTTTTGAAACCCTTATCGAGCAGATCGAAAAAATGCCGGCTGAAGACCGACCGGCCATGGTATCTGTTCTCAAGAGACTTCAACAGTTGCTTGGTTTCAAGATAACCAATGAAGGTGACTGGTATTACGCCAGACAGTATTATCAGCTCAAGGCTGCAGTTGAAAAATGGGGACTGCAGAAGCATGTGGTTTTTACGGTCGAACCCCGGCAAAATTCAGCCAGATAAATTGACAATCGATCATGCTGGTGCGATAATAAAGCCCTGTTTTTAAAGCCCGTTCAACGGGAAATTTTAAGGAGTTGTTTTTAATGAAGCAAACCGCCATGGAGAAAGAAAAAGTGACCTCAACCAAAAGACTTCCCTACAAAGTCAAAGACATTGATCTCTGGCAGCTTGGCCGCAAGGAAATCGAGATTGCCGAACACGAAATGCCGGGCCTGATGGCTCTGCGTGAAAAATATGGCAAGAAAAAGCCGCTGCGCGGAGCCAGAATCATGGGTTCGCTTCACATGACCGTACAGACTGCCGTTCTCATCGAAACTCTCGCCGAACTCGGCGCTGATGTCAGATGGTGCAGCTGCAACATTTTTTCTACCCAGGATACAGCCGCCGCCGCCATCGCCAAGGCCGGCATTCCCGTTTTTGCCTGGAAGGGCGAAACTCTCGAAGAGTATTGGTGGTGCACCCGTGAAGCCATCATCTGGCCGGATGGTCAGGGTCCGAACCTCATCGTCGATGACGGTGGCGACGCTACTCTGATGGTTCACCTCGGCACCCAGGCTGAAAAGAACCCCAAGGTTCTCGACAGAACTCCAGATGGCGAAGATGAAGCACAGCTGATAGCTCTGCTCAAACAGACCCTGAAGAGCGAACCGAAAAAATGGACCAATATCGGCAAAAACATCAAGGGCGTCAGCGAAGAAACCACTACCGGCGTTCACAGACTTTACAAGATGATGGAAGAAAAGAGTCTTCTTTTCCCCGCCATCAACGTCAATGACTCGGTAACCAAGTCAAAATTCGACAACCTCTATGGCTGCCGCGAAAGCCTTGCTGATGGCATCAAGCGCGCCACCGACGTTATGGTTGCCGGTAAAGTCGCAGTCGTCTGCGGTTACGGCGATGTCGGCAAAGGCTGCGCCCAGAGCATGCGCAATTTCGGCGCCCGCGTTATCGTCACCGAAATCGACCCGATCTGCGCCCTGCAGGCGGCCATGGAAGGCTACGAAGTCAAAACCGTTGAAGATACCCTCGGCACTGGCGATATCTACATCACCACTACCGGCAATAAAGATGTCATCACTGCAGAACATTGCAGCAAAATGAAAGACCAGGCAATCGTCTGCAATATCGGTCACTTCGACAACGAAATTCAGATGGCAAAAATCGAAGGCTGGCCGGGCATCAAAAAGACCAACATCAAGCCTCAGGTTGACAAATACACCTACAAAGACGGCAAAATGATCTACATTCTTGCCGAAGGCCGCCTGGTCAACCTCGGCTGCGCCACCGGTCACCCCAGCTTCGTCATGAGCAACTCATTCACCAACCAGACTCTTGCTCAGCTCGATCTGTGGCAGAACAATCATGAAGTTGGCGTTTACACTCTTTCGAAGAAACTCGATGAAGAAGTTGCCAGACTGCACCTCGAAAAGATCGGCGTCAAACTCACCAAGCTGACCCCGAAGCAGGCTGAATACATCGGAGTTCCGGTTGACGGCCCCTACAAGCCCAATCACTACCGCTACTGACCGGTAAAAAAATAACCGGTGTCTGCAACTGCAGGCACCGGTTATTTTTTTGCCTTCAGATTTTTTGTCTTCAGATTTTCTGCAGCATGCCGGTAAAATCTTCGGCAACCGCCCGGCGGTTTTCGCCGGTGATTCTATGCAGCCGGTCAGCGAATTCCTGGCGGCGGCCGGCAATGACGTTGAGCTTTTCTTCGAGCCAGTTACGTGTCAGTTCTGAAGGCGAACAGCAGAACTGCCAGCGGCAGGCGGCGGCAAAAGCCGTAACTTTGGGGTCATAAGCAATGCCAACCCACGGAACCGAGAGAGAGGTTGCAACAATGCAGCCATGCAGCCGCATCGAAATTACAACATCAAAATCAGCGAGAGCCTGCAAAGGCTCGCGGGCATAAAGAATATCGCCCTGCCAGCCGGCCTGCCGCCAGACTTTTTCATCTTCTTCGGGCTGAAATGCTACCGGGGTCAGAGTCAGGTTTTCCAGTTCGGCTTTCATGCTTACGAGATCGGCGGCAATTTTCTCACTGCCGGCAACCGATGATCTTATGATTGCTGCAACCCGCAGGTTTCCCTTATGTTTCGCGGGTCTTTCGTCAGTCTGAGCCTCATTCAGAAAAACCAGGTCGGCACCGGTATTAACAGAAGGGATTCCGGTTAATTCTTTTGCAAGAGAAGCTGTTTCTGAATCTCTGGCACTGAAATAACCTGCCTGAGCAATTTCAGTCGCGAGCCAACCGGCGAGCAGCCGGTCAAAGGCGTTATCTTTTCTGAATGGCCCCAGCCCCTGTGCCGGAAGAAATACTCTGGCACCACAAAGCCTGGCAAAGGAAACCAGCGTCAGGTAATAAACCAGGCTGAGACGGCTGGTTGCCGACTGAAAAACGCTGCCACCAGGAATCACAAATATTTCTGCAGTCAAAAGCTCTTCGGCTACAGCAAAAAGATTGCTGCGGCTGACCGCACTCACGCCTGCAAGCCCTTCGGCAGAATCTGAAATTTCTTTACGATTCAGGATCATGAGACGGTAATCGGGCTTTGCGGCGCTGAACCGCCGGTAGAAAGATTTCCAGAGCAACTCGTCGCCGGCATTGCCAAAGCCGAAATAGCCTGCCACAAATGCCTTTTTCTCTTTTTCTGCACCAAGCTTCAGAACCAGATTGAAAAAGGCAAGCACCAGAACCGCACCCAGGCCAAGAACTACCCCAAGCCAGAGTCCGTTGAAAATGCGCAGCAGACTCAGCATCAGCGGGGTATGAAAGTGACAGAGCGAGTTAACCGCAGAAACCTGGCCCATCTGCATAAACACTGCAAGTAATGGCAGAATGGCAAAATTTCGCCGCAGATAGAAAAAGATAAACAGCAGACCAGCCGGGTAGCCGACGAGAAACTCTTTATTGCGGGGGCGGGCTACCAGAATGTTTTCGAGAAATGTGCGAAAGCTGTCTTCGGCCTCAGAGGGCTTGAGAAAAGTGACATTTCCGGATCGCAGAACATAAAGCGCCACACTTGCAGCGGCAACTGCGAGAAGAATACCGCCAACCGGAGTAACCGGTTTGTGCAGCAGGGCAAAACAGCCGCGGCCATACTGCCGAAGAGCCCAGAAACCGGTTATCAGCAGTGGCAGTATGAATGCCAGCTTGATTCCCCGAAACTGTTCGAATTTTAGCAGAAACTCAATCTCGGAATAAATGCCGGCGATAAGAAGACCGCCGACAACCGACGGTAGAACCATGCTCAGAACGAAGTGCGGCAAACTTCTGAAAAAACCGGTATTCGCCGCCTGCAGCCTCTGCATGGCAACAATCACCCCGATACACGACCAGGCAACTGCACCGACCAGGCCTGATACGGCAATGAAAGTGCTGCGCGACATCACCATGAAACAGAAGAGAAAAGCGGCAACGAATACCAGCGACCAGTTTGCGTCGAGCGCCGGCAGAAATGAAACACGCATGAGAATCAGCAGACCGATAAACAAAGCAAGACCGATCGCCAGCACTTCATAAATACTCATTTTACCGACAATATGGCGAGGTTCATGCATGCGTTCAGCTGGAGTCGTCGCAACCCTGAAGCCCGCATCATTGAGTTCCTTTACCGTTCGACTCAAATAGTCGAGGTTAAAGGTGGCGAGGTTTTCGATGAACTTCTTGTCATCCTGAAAGAAGCATCTGATATAGAGCATTTTCAGGCTTCGATCCTTAACGGCTCTGACCCAGCGTGCCACCGAGCGCTTGACGTTGTAGACCTGATCGAGCTCTTTGCGGCTGATGCTGTGAACTCTGACAAATGGGCGGCTGGTCGCAAGTCCCTGCAGATAGCTTTCGATGCCATCCTGAAGATTGAACTCGACCCAGCCGATACGGTAAGACCGGTCTTTGAACAATGCAACGGTTCTATTAAGCTCGCCTCTCGAACCAAGCATCTCTTCTTCGGCAAAGAGCAGTGCCGAAACACTGGCCGGCGTCGGAATAGAATTGATGATTTTTGCAGCCGAATCGGCGGTAAGACCCGGGTAATTGAAAACCCTTACTACAAGGCCAAGGCCGGCTTCGTCAGCCATCTGGAAATATTCAGAAGAAAATCCGAGCCCGACGCGCTCACGAAAACCCTTGCTAGATTTGTGTATCAGCAGCAGGTTACGATGAACACGCACCAGACGGTCGGCAGGAATTTTCCAGGAAAGGTTCTGTTCTATACGGTCAAGAAGTGCAGTATCATCGCTGTGTACCCACAATGAGCCGAGCGTATTGGTTCCGGCCGGCGGGTCCATTTCAAAAGTCTCTTCGAGAGAAAGCTTGCGGATTTCCTTGCTGTTGAGAACTGTTATTTTGCCCTCAGATTCAAGTGATGCAAGAGTATCTTCAGAGACCGCAACCGAACTGGCGCCGTTTTTGCGAAGGGCTTCAAACAGCTCTTTCAGTGACCAGCCCTCTTCGCGGGCAAGCTGTCTTATTTCTTCAAAATCGACAACGGTTTCGATAAAGACATTGCGTTGCTCGGCGATATGACGAAAAACCAGGCGCCATGAAGCCACCAGCAGCCCCGGGAGCAGCAGCGGGATAACAACCAGCCAGAAAACTGGAATGCGTCTGAGAAAGTTCATCGGCATCAGGGCTTTCTGGCTTCATTCATGAAAGAAGCCATGATCAGAGTCAGTTTGCGGGCTTTTAGAACGATACCTGAGCTTTCAGGGATCAGAATCAGGTGATTAGCCGGAATATCGGTATTGCCTGAAATTTCTCGGCCGGCCGAAAGGTCGATGACGGCTTTGCCTGACGCGGCTTCGAGACGCAGCTGCCCTGAACGAACGACCAGCATCGCTCCAGATTCCGGGCTGATCTCTGAATCAGCAGGGAGAACCATGGACCGGAATTTGAGAAAGTTTTCTACATAGCTTTTTGAAACCAGCGGGTCGCCGGCAGTACCGGGGTTCTGCCCCATGGCGACCGATGCGATCAGAACAATGGCAATAAAAAAGCATGATTTGAGGCTGATTTCGAACAGTCTGGTCATAACTGGCTCCCGTGATTGGCGATGGCAAAATCGTACCACAGCAGTCAGCAAATGTAAAACCAGAGAATTCTTGACATTGTCGGGCCCCGGTGCAGTAGAATACATGGCCAACCAATCTGGAGGAAGACAATGCTGATCAACGAAATTGAAATTGCCGGCTCTTCGATATCACTCAAGTGCTGGTCAATGAAGGTAGAAAATGTCGAAGCGACCTTCGATACAATAATGAACAAGGCTGACATGTTCAGCATTGACACTGAGCTTCCCGGTTTTCACGACTGTGACTGCGAAAACTCGATTATTCGTGGCTTCTATTCGGTCATTATTCCTTTTGAAATTGAACACCTTGTCGATGGCATAACTACCAAGACGCTTTTCAAACGTATCGAAAGCTGCGAATTCATCATCACCGCCAAACTGATCGTCACTTTTGGAAAGGCGGGGCCGATGAAACTGCTCGGCGCTGCCCTGTCGGCCGCGACCGGCGAGCATGTCGATCTGCTCGAATTCGAATTTCAGCACCTCAATCAGCTGCAGGAACGCATGACCAACATCAAGGCCATCGTGATTACCAACCCGAAAGAAAAAGAAATCCGCCGGGCTCGTCTGGCCGGGCACATGGAAAGTTATACCGAATACAATATCATCGACCCGCGCAATCACGGCATCGAAAATGTTGCCGGCCTTATCGACACTCCTCTCGGGCCAATGACCATTACCGTCGGCAAAAAGGGCAGTATCAGGCTGAATGTCAAAAAGGGCCTGATCATGACCGTTGAATGCCTCGAATGGATTCTTGACCTGATTGTCAGCGAAAAAGCGCCCAACCCGGGAAAAGCACCACAGTCAGTATTCTGAGCTCTGATCGATCAGATGGTCGCTTCGGGAAGCACATCGCGCGAACGTGCCAGCTTGGAGTGATAAATGAACACTCTCTGGCCAACCACGATGGTGTCACCATCGACGAGCACACGATAACGAAACCTTGCCTGATTGATGCGCAGAGTCATGTCTTCGTCATGCGCTTCGATTATATGTATGCCATCTTTTTCGCTGATGACAAAAAGATTCTCTGGCCCCTCAGAGAGAGTCAGGTCGCATTCATCGGTTGATCCACCTATGAATTCAGGCCCATCGATATAATACCGATAAACCAGCATTGAACTGATGTGCTCATCGAGCCAGCTCTCTTTCAAAAGCTCCCAGGCAATTGCAAAACCAGACCCGGTCACCCCTCCCAGCAGCAGAAAAGCAACCAGGTTATGGCTGTCGGTGACAAAAAAGCGGTCAACGAAAGCCCCGGCAATTATGAGAGAAGGGGTCAGCCCCATAAGACTGCGGCACATGATCTTCAAGCTTCCGTGCAGAATACCGAAGCAACCCGAAAGGCAGACTGACAGACTCAGCCACCAGAAAAACCGCAAAACTCCGCCGGCAATAAGTGTCTGCGCCAGAATAAAATCGGCCACCATCGCAAAAACTACTCCGCCAAGCATAGTTACTGAAAGCCCGACCGAGGTTGATGAGATCCAGCAGGTCAAAGCCTTTGAAAAGCGTTTTTCCATTATGAGAACCGGCAGTGAAGAAACCAGGCCGGCAAATAAGCCGCTGAAGACCCCGGTAGTTAACAGGCCGGCCTGAAAATTTTCAACGAGGTCCCAGTGGTTGCCGGCGGGCGAAACCATTGTAGTTACCAGCCCTGCCAGAAGCCCTGAAAAGATGATTTCACAGTAGAAAAGCCAGTTCAAAGGGCGAAGCTCACTTTAATGAGATAAAAAACAGCGGCAGGCAAGGAAATTCCTGACCTGCCGCTGTATTGTATCAGTTATTCTATGGTTTCTACAAGCGTCAGCTGGCTGACGAAATAAATACCATAACCCTCGATAATTTCGTCGGGAGTAATATTGACATTACCATCTTCGAGATAACGCTTGCGGTCACGGATAATATTGAGCAGATCGCGGGGATGAACCGCACGCAGACCGCGTTTGTCACGCTTGTAAAGTGAAAGAACCTGTTCGATGTTCGCCGGGTCGAAAGTCAGACCGAGTTTACTGCAGACCGACTTCCAGATATCGGTAAATTCAACGACATTCGGGTTGCGAACATTGATCTTGTATGGCAGACGACGCAGGAACGCGTCATCGACAATTTTCATCGGGTCGAGGTTGGTGCTGAACAGAACGATTTCGTCGGTCGGCACTTCCATGCGCTGGCCACCGAGAACCAGGTAGTCAACCTTATTTTCGAGCGGAATGATGAAGCGGTTGAAAATTTCTTCGACTTCGCAGCGCTGGCGGCCAAGGTCGTCGATAAGCAGAACGCCGCCGGTGGCCTTAACCTGAGGGGGGGCGTCAAAACAGCCAAATTTGTTGTTATATTTGACTTCGAGATCTTCAAGAGTCAGTTCACCGCCGGCGGTTATCAGCGGAGGCTGAACGGCAATCCAGCGTTCATCGAGTCCTTCCATGTCGAAGTTTTCGACCGGTACATGGCAGCTGGGGTCAAATACTCTCACAAGCTGGTTACTGACTTCAACGGCATAAGGAACGACCATGGGCGGCAGAAGCTTTACAACCGAGCTGCACAGGAATGTTTTACCATTACCGGGAAAGCCGTAAACAAAAGCTGGTTTGCGGGCACATACAGCCTGGCCAATCTGAAACAGAACATCTTTATAGCCAAGGTGATGCGAAAACTTTTCTTCCATCAGCTTGCGGTTGATCGAAAAGCTTTTTTTGCCCTCATCAAGCACCTTGCGGGTAACGCGCAGGTATTCTTCAAAGCTTACCGGAACCGGGCCAAGATACTTATCACGGTCGAGAATGTTTTTGGCACGCTCAGTGCCTTTCGGGTAAAGACCATACTGATAATCGGAGCCCATGCCAGTGCCACCGACCATGCCGACAATTTCACCCTTCTTCAGTTCAGCAATAATGCCCTGAACAATTTCGGTGTCGATTTTAAGAATCTTTGCAAGCTTGCGTGGCACTTCCTTGCCATGCACATAGAGTTCTTTGATAATCTGGCTGGTAATAATTTCGGGGTCAACCTTGAGGTCGAGAAGAGACTTTGCCTGAGCCGGAATAATAGTGCGCAGATCAAGAGCCATAATTTTCCTCCATTAGTTCTAATCTCAGAATGGTATAACAGTTTTTGCGAACACATTCAACCGCCATTGCAAAGGCATTTTGAACGGCCACAAGTTCTGCTGGCCGCAAAAATGCTGTATAATTGCGGCATGAAAAAAAACACTCTTACCTCACTTGTTCTGCTCGCAGGCAACTCAACCCGGATGGGCCGACCAAAACAGCATCTGCTGCTCGGTGACAAGACTTTTCTGCAGCTGATAATCGCAAAACTCCGTTCGCTCAAAGAAATCACCAGCATGCTGTTTGTCGGTCAGAATGGTGATAAAGACGGTCAGCTTGAAGTTGCAAAAAACAACGGCATCTGGGTTAACAACCCGACGCCAGAAGATGGGCCGCTGAGCTCAATCAGGCTGGCATTGCCGGCAATTGCCGAAGATGCAGCCGTTCTTCTGTGGCCGGTCGATCACCCGATGATCAGTGAAGCAACTGTTAAAAGCCTGATATCAGAATGGCAAAAAAAACCTGATATGATCACTGTGCCATCTGATGGTAAAAGGCGCGGGCATCCGGCAATTTTCCCGGCCTGGTGCCGACCTCTGTTCAAAGAAGTTCCGCTCGCTGATGGAGCACGCAAAATACTGCAGATGAACCCGCAGCGCATCAATCACATGTCCACCGACGATCTCTGGATAACGCGCAATCTCAATACCCCCGAAGCACTTGCCGAAGCTGAGAACTGGCTTAAATTACCGACACCGGTTCGACAATCAGCAGAGTGATATCGTCAGGCGGCCTGGTATCGCCCAGCCATTTCTTGAATCCGTCAAGAATATCTTTTACAGCCTGCTCAACCCCTGAAGAGCGACTGCGCGAAATAAGAGTGCGAAAGCGTTCGTCACCAAAAAACTCTCTACTGCCATGCCGGCGTGCTTCGGTAATGCCATCAGAATACATTATCACGCGATCGCCCGGCTGCAGTTGCACAGTAAACTGATCATATCTGAATTCG
>CAZFUG010000050.1:16698-20857 GCA_964522035.1 uncultured bacterium | reverse complement strand
ATGATAAAAGGCCTTCGTGAAAAAGCCGAAATGAAAAAATACCTGCGTCATGAACTCGTGGCAAACGCCGGGCAGCAGATTGAAACCGGCAGCAGCAGAATTACTGCCACCATAATGTTTGCCGGGATAAGAAACTTCTCTGTTCTTGAAAAGAACCTGTCGCCAGAAGAAGCGATGCAGAAAATGAATGCCTTTCTTGCAATCTGTGAAAAAGCTGTACACGCAAACGGTGGTGAAATTGACAAGTTTATGGGCGAAACCGCGATGGCAAGTTTTTCCTGCAGAGAAAAAAATGCCGGAGCCCAGCTTAATGCAGTTCGGGCCGCAGTAGAAATCATCAGGGAAAGTCAAAAGCATTTTCAGACCGCAGGTCTGACGGTCGGTATCGGCGTTGCGACAGGAACCGTCATTGCCGGAAAAATCGGTTCACGCCACAAGCGCCTTGACTACACCTATATCGGCGATACGGTTAATCTTGCCGCCAGACTTGAAAAGCTTGCAGGCAGCAACGGCAAATCAGGGATTCTGACAACCGCAGAAGCGACTGCCCAAATTAGAAAGCATTTTGTCGTCTCCGACCTCGATCCGGTCAAGGTTAAAGGCAAGGAAAAATCGATCGAAATCATCTCGATCGATGGAATTATGCCATGAAAAAAAATCCGAACAGCATGAAACTGCCAATTATTGCAATTTTGCTGCTGGCAATATGCTTAATTGCGTTTCAGCAATTCAGAAATGGCGACCAGATAAGAAGAGAAAATTTCAGCAACCGCCTGCAGCAGGAAACAGAAACGCTGAAAATAATCTCTGAACCAGCAACCATGGCTGCGACCAGAGCAGCAGGCATAGTCGATTTTTCAAAATCGATCGACACTGCTGATCTTGCCAGGCTGGAGAGTTCGCTGTCACAGACTTTTTGCGGTAAAGCCCGCTTCGTAATCGCAGACCCGAACTTTAACAATATGGTTTCAACCGGCTTCACCACATCAGAGAACGATCTTTGGATCAGGGCGCTCGACCACTTCAGACTCAGCGTGGTCGACAACAATCATTACATGCCCGAAGAGGTGAATCTCCTGATGATAAAGTATCTGGGTGCGCATTTTTCCATTCTGCACCTGCCAAATTTTCTTTCGATCTTCAATGGAAAATTCGCGGATCAGAATGGAATAATTTTCTTCGGCATGCTGATCGATGAAAAGATGCGAAAAATTTCAAAGACGCGTCAGTGCAATCAGGCTCCTGGTGAAACACTGCCTGATAAAATTTTCGGGCATATGCTCCTGTTTGTTCCAGAAAGCGTTTATGCGAGTCGTGAATGGCTGAGCACCAACAAAAACATGCTTCTCAAAGACAACAAAGACGGCAGTTGCCATATCGGCACTCTTGAAGAACTGCAGCTCACGATTCGCAGAACAGGACATGAAATGGCAGCCAGGGGCTTCATGGAGCAAGCCCGTATTAACAATTCCGGTTTTTTTGAAGAAGCCGACACCGGGTATATTTTTAACCGACTGTCTTCAGAAACCGGGTCGGGTAAAGACGTTTTCGTTCTCATTGCAAGAAAACGCGATGCAGAAACAGCCTTTAAAGCCACAGCAATTTCTGTTGCAGCAGTTCTGGCATTTTTTCTTCTTCTTGCGGCTGTTTTTATAAATAACGACGGCAATCAGCGTTTTTTCTCGCCCAGACTGGCAGGTCATTTTATGCTGCTGTCGTGCGTAGCCGCATCATTGCCCATTTTCGCCCTTGGCATGCAGGTGTTTTTACAGTGGCAGAATCTGGCGCTGCGCGATGAGTCTGTTATTTATTCTGAACTGGATGCAAAAATCAGAAAGCTCGACAGTGAAAACAGCCTGGAAACAGGCAATATGCTGACAGCAATCAACTCATTTCAGATTTTCTGCAAAGAACTGCCGGCCTTTTTGTTTTCTAAGGTTGAAAAACAGGCGCAGCAGCTTCTGAGATTTGAATTGACGCAGATTTACACCAGCGACCTGAACGGTAAAGTAGATGTAATAACTTTAAGCAATTCTTTATCCGGCACTTCAGTTGCAGACGATACAACCCGTTTTCTGACCATTCTGATCAAGTTTGTCCAGCAAAGCCTCAAGTTCGGTGGCAGCAGCAACCAGATGGACATCAAGGAAGGGGTTCTGATTGAAGCAGCTATCGAGGCCCTCGGCATCGACAACATGTATACCCTGGCTCTGCAGCAGAACCAGTTGCTGACCTTCAAAATGCTGCATGGAGCAGTCTGGGCCATGACACACTTTCAAACCGGCCAGGACGGTTCGCCTGAGCGGGTCTTTCTGCACTTTATCCATAGAAGCGCTTTTCAGCAGGTCCTCATCGACCAGTGGCAGAAGCGCTTCGAAGATGACACGCCAGAGGTTGTCTTCGCGAATCTGAACATTTCTTTTCTTGAGAAAAGAACAACAATCTGGCTCGAACATCGCCCACAACTGGCCGCAATGCTTAGAAGTCTGAATCACAACGGCGGGCAGATAAAAACCAGACTAAAAATCGGCGAAAACCTTTATTATCTCCTTGGACGCAGGCTTAAGGGGTTCGACTGGTCATGCATCGCGATCAGAAAGGCTGCAGCAGATATGCAAAAGCTTGACCAGTCTCTAGTGCTTGTCGCTCTGATTATAGCCTGCGTTTTTGCAATTCTGCTGCTTGCCGGACATTACTTCAATCAGATTTTTATTCAGCCGGTCGGGCGTCTCAGCAAAGGTGTTTACGAGATGGCGCAGGGAAACTACGATCTGCGCATCGACACTGCAACCACCGACGAAATCGGCCGGATGTGTCAGAGCTTCAACCATATGGGCGCAAGTCTGAAAGAAAAGGAATTTTTGAGCAGATTCCTCTCAGACATTGCCATGGACGCCATCAGTGGCAAATTTTCGGAAAGGGCAACACGAGTCAGCGGTACGGTTCTGTTCTCGGACATTCGCGACTTCACGACCATCACAGAACAAAATGAGCCGGAAGAAGTCGTAGAAATGCTCAACGATTACATGACCGCCATGGAAGAAGCCATCGAAAGTGAATCAGGCACTATTGAAAAATTTATCGGCGATGCCATCATGGCAGTGTTTCTTCCGGCCATCGGTCTGCAGAATCCGGTTATCAGAGCCGCAAAAGCTGCAGAAAAAATGCAGACGGCACTCGCGAAACTGAACGAAAAACGTGCTGAAAAAGGGCTGTTTACAATTGCCAACGGGGTCGGAATTGCGACGGGCCAGTTGCTGATGGGCGTCATGGGTAACGAACAGGGGCGGCGCGATTTTACCGTAACCGGTGTTACCGTCAGATCGGCTGCGATCATGGAAAAACACAGTCGAAAAGCTCAGAACCGCAAAATTGTACTTTGCCCGCACTCGGCAGAGACAGCGGCCGCGGCTGGCATTAAAACCATAAAGCTCAAAACCGAAAACGCATTCGAGCTTGTTTAAAGGCAGAACTACTTTTTCTGCAGCAGAAACTCGCCTGGTCTGGTAACCAGGCCTGAAAAATATGCGGTATCAAGATTATCGCTCTTTACTGCCAGCCCGCCTCTTACCGGCATGACAAACCAGCTGTCGAGATTTTTGCCGGCCAGCGGACCAAGCGTGCCGCGCCGCACGAAAGTCAGAAAGAAGTTGCTGACCGTTCCGGTAAAAGCGAAAGCGGTTTTACCCGGTTCCTGAATTCCGGGGTTTTCGACAAGCGGAACGACCCCCGTCGGCGAAATGCTGACTGAGCCACTGACCTGATTACCATTCTGCGAACAGCTCATGCTTGCCACAGCCTGAACCGCCACAACCGCTTTTCCAGCGGCATTGTGCAGATAATAAAAAACTTTGCCGGAATATTCCCCTGAATAAGAAAAGGCTGTAGTCGACCGCTGCATACAATCCGCCAGGGTTTTGCCGCTGATTGCAGCAGTGGTAGAGTCGGAAACATATTTGTCAAAAGCTACCGGCGTCATTGCAGTTTTGTTCAGTTCTGACTGCATCGAACCGGCCAGAGAATCAAGAAAAGAGGTTTTAATCTGATAATCGTTGAGCTGATCGTGCGCAATATTGGCGTCTTTAGCCAGCGCATCACGAAGATGCCAGTCGGCAGAACTTCTTAGAGACACCCCCATTGGCAGACTTACTTTTCTGCC
>CAZFUG010000050.1:0-16688 GCA_964522035.1 uncultured bacterium | reverse complement strand
GAAAGCTCTGAGTTTAAGGCCACCACAGCGTAGTTCAACGTTATAAGCCGCCGCCGGCGGCAATTTTTCAATCGTAAGAACCCGGCTATCGGCATTTAAAGAATAAGTTACCGACCGACCGTTAACCTGACAGGCAGCGCTGGCAATAAAACGCCCGAACGTATCAGCTGAATTCGCATCGCCGATTGCTGCAAGAATACCGATGGCAGCTACCTGCGGAGCATTGACGACACCACTTATGGTTACCGAGTCGTCTTCGACCGGTGTTCCAGAAGAACCTGGTACAGAGCACCCGGTCAGCATCAGCCCGGCAAACAGCATTATGAATGCAAGCAGGTCAATCATCATTTTTTTCATGCAGGTTCCCTTTTTACTTCAGCGCCCGAAAGATTCAGCCATCGTTAAAAGTGCATCTGACAAATGCTTTAACAGGGCCAGAAAAACCGCTGATTATCTTAGTACTTTTCTGCAAGCTTTTAAAGAGCCTGCTGCATTTTTTTCTGGTATTATGTTGACGGGCGGTTGAACCGCCAAAACCTCTCAGACAGGGTGAAACCGTGAAAAATGAATTAAAGCTTCCCAGAATGGTAGAAAGCGACCCGCGTGGACCGGCAATCAAAGAACTGCTCAGCCATAATCTAAAAAAACTCTGGCCAAAAGCCCAGACCGAAGCTGTTTTTCTGCCGGCATCTGAAAAGTTCATCAGAACCCTGCAGCTTGAACACAAGCGCGGGCGCATCGTCAGAGGTTTTGAACTGATCGAGCGCAGTCTCGAAATTCAGGCGCACGGCCTGAGTCTTGTTGATGAAAAGACCGGAGGCCAGAGGGGTTCGAGAGTTTCACGCCTGCTTCTGATAAGCAACGACGGGGCCGAAAGGTTCATGCGCCACATCGAGAGCCTTCTGCTCGACCATGGTGACAGGGTTTTGAGCCTGGTAATAAACATCGATTCAGAAACACTCGGTCAGATGTTTTTTGGTGAAGGCAAAACCGCCAAGGTAATGATGCTTGAACACAAAGAATCGGTAGCCAATGCCCTGTTTTCGCTCATAGACAGTGATGATAAGTCATTCGCCAGCAAGCCATCAGAAAAGCCGGCCCACAAAGTCGAAAAGTCGCAAAAATCCGGACCTGGAACGACAAAGACAACAAAAAAACCGGCAAAACCATTTAGCTCCGCCAAAAAAGCAGAGAAAAAAACAGACCGGAAAACAAACAGAAAGTGACGTTTTCGGTCAGTGACCGATTTTTTTTCTGATCAGCGCCAGGCTGCTCAAATAGCTTTTTTTGGCCCCGGAATCCATCGTAGTTGTTACCAGCCTGGCATAGTCCGTCAGCTTTTCGATGAATTCTTCGCGTGCTTTCTGGCCGTTTTCGCCAAAATAATCGGCCGTAATATTGTCGGCAACATAAACCATGGTCTCGTCACCAGCATCCAATGCTTTCTCAATGTGTCTGCCATTCGGAAATTTTTCAATATAGAGAGCGTGCGACCTCTCAAATCTCAGCATCAAAGCGAGAGGGTCACCCTCGGTCTCGCCCTGCTGTTGAGCTGAGGTGGCTGCCCAGGCGATATCATCTGCAACATCAGGAAAAGCGGCATATTTTTCAACGAGATCCCAGTATGATTCTGCCTTAACAAAATGCCTGGCGGCACATTCGTGCAGGTAAATCAGCGACTGATTTTCGTCTATGGCACGGTGTTTTGCATCGGGTTCCTTTTCATCGCGCCAGAGCTGCATGAGAACTGCTTCGATCGACTGCAGATAAGCAAGTTCGATTCGGGCAGCGTCTGCCGAAAAAGAAGCGAGCTTAACCTGAGCGGCCGCAAAATCATAAACCTGCGATAAATCCTCAAGTTTCAGCTGCTCCTTGCCAAGACGCTCAAAAATCATGTCTGCTGCTGCCCTGGCACGCCCGCTGTCGCTGAAATTTCTAGCGAAACCACCGAAAACCCAGCCCTGAGAGCCTTTTTCTGTTTTGATCAGATACCAGAAATCATCATAACCTGCGATAGATTCCTTCGCCGATGACTTTTCGACAATCACCCCGGCAGTGCCGAAGGCAAGAGTATCAACCATTTCAGCCGAAACGGCCGGCGCCTTACGCATTCTTACATTGGTTGCAGCAATAAAAAGCCCCTGATTTTCTGAGGCAAAAGAAGCTGTAAAAATAAAAACCAGAAAAAGCATACAAAAAAAACGCAGTCTGACGAACATAAGATCCTCCCTCACATGATTACCTGCAGGTCGCCATCTGTCAGTTTCTGACCCATGACCTGGCTAAGATTATTCAGCAGTCCTTCATCGACCATGGCCAGTCGGCACGGCACATATTCGCGCGAAAAGCCGCACAGCACACCATTTTCAATCGTTTCCCAGAGAATTTCAAGCTTCTGACCGATAAACCTTTTGTGAAAGTCGGCAGCACATGATTTCCATATCTTTTCGACTCGGTCAGAACGATCGATTTTGGTCTGGTTATCGATCTGGCCATGCATTGTTGCAGCCGGGGTACCATCGCGTGGTGAGAATCTGAAAATATGAATGCGCGAGAACTGGATTTCTTCAAGGAACCTGGTGGTTTCAGTAAATTCAGCTTCGCTTTCGCCGGGGAAACCGACAATCAGATCGGTAGTAATCGCTGCCAGAGGCATTCTGGCCCGAATTTTTTCGACAACGGCTTTAAAATCGGCGGTTTTATACGGCCGGCGCATGGCAGTAAGAATTTTATCGCAGCCCGACTGCAGCGGCAGATGAAAATGTCGGCAGGCTTTCGGTGAAGTGGCCACCCAGTCAATCAGTTCGTCAGTCACTTCGACCGACTCGATAGAACTCAACCTGATGCGCTCGAGACCCTCGACTTTATCGAGTTCACGCAGCAGATGCAAGAGCGAAGGTTTGTAGTGTCCGAGATGAATGCCCGTAAGAACCAGCTCGCGGTGCCCCTCTGCCACCAGCGATCCAGCTTCGGCAACAGCGTCATCGATTGGGCGCGACCATTCGTTGCCCCGAAGATAGGCCACAATACAATAAGAGCAGAACTGATTGCAGCCATCCTGAATTTTAAGAAAAGCTCTGGTCTTGGCACTGACCGGCAGAGAAGCTTTGCCGGCAACTGCTGCAACATCGGCATCGAGCCCAAGTGCAGCCAGCATGGCTGATATCGAAGCTGGCTCACCGTCTTTGAGAAGCCAGTCGATATCAGGCAATTCTTCGTGGCGCTGCGTTATCAGACGCGCCTCGCACCCAGCCAGAACAAGCTTGACAGTTGGCCAGTTGCGCCGGGCAGCCCTAAGTGTCTGCCTGACCTTTTGCGAGGCACGGCCGGTTACTGAACAACCGTTGAGAATGAAGATATCGGGGTGATCTTCTACCTGCTGCAGGCCGTGGCCACGCAACTTCTCGGCAATACGCTCACCATCATACTGACTGACTTTACAGCCCAGAGATTTAAGTAAAAAAGTTGTCATGGCACACCAGAAGATTGATTTGGAGCCTGATTATAACCAAATCTGTCTCTGATTGCAATTCAATTGGTGAGCATGCCAACGGTTCTGGCTTTGATAAACGCCAGAATTCCGGGCATTTTGCCGGTTACCATCTCATCTATGCGGCCAAGATTCGGGTAGTGATCGAGCCAGTCCTTGCGGTTTCCAACCAGCTTGAGTTCGTGATTAATCATGCGGTTGAGAAAAGGATTACGATTGACCGACAGAGCATGCACCCGCTCTAAAAAACTGCGGTATTCAGCCATCCCCTGTGGTCTGGTCGGTAATATCGAAGTGACGCGATAAATATCGATCAGCTTCTGAATGATCTGCATCTGCGCCTTGTTACCCTTTAGGGCAACCATATCAGGCTCCAGCAGCAGATAATAGTAATACCTGGCCTGAACGATCGAGCCAACAAAATACTCATAAATAATACGTACACTCATCAGGTTCTGTTGAAAACTGATCGGGTTGAAGCCACTGCCGGCACTGCCATCGAATTTTCCCTGCAGCTGCAGGGTTGCAAAGTGCGGTTCGAGATAACTGACGATCTGAAAACATACTTTTGCGAGTTCATACCAGGTTCTTGCAAGCTGCAGACGGGTTTCGAAAATTTCTTCGGTTTCGTCAGGCGACAGCGAAGAAAGTCTCGCAAGCAGGCCTTTTATCTTTTCCTTCGCATCACGATAAAACTGCGAGTTGATAAAATCTCTGCTGATCAAGGAAATTCGCCCAACTGCGAGTGCCGCATCGACGTTTTCACCAATAGTCGTGGCGAGCTCGCCAACTGTCTGGGTTGGCCTCATATAAACCTCTGCCGGAATACGCGCATCGATATCAGCCTCATTGAAAGTTACTCCCAATGATACTTTTTTCGCAGAAACCGGCGAAAAAAGCTCAAAAGAATTATTGTAGGCACCCTTTCCTGTTTGCGCGCTCCAGGAAAAATCAATACTGCACGCAGTCAGATTGCGGTCTTCGTGTTCACCGGACTTGGCCAGCCGGCTGCCAGAAACCCCGAACTTGAACTTTTTCACTGAGTTATACAATGGCTGCATGGAATCATTGATCGTGCCGTCTTTAGCTGGCTCAATCAGCCCCCATGGTTCGATGCGATCTTCGATAAACGAGAAAAACACCGAACTGCCATCGACAACATCATGTTTTGTCGTTATCGATTCATCGATTCCGAGGGTTTCCAGGCCATACGGGCTGAGCGCCATCTCTTCAAGCAGGTCTTCGCTGATTTTCTGCGACAGCACCACCGCGTTGAAGTGGTCGGCAGAAAACGAAATTTCTTTTGAAGAAGCGGTCATGAAGCTGATAAAAAATGCACTTATCGCGGTAAGAATGGCAAAGCCGATCGTAATCTCGACCAGCGTCATCGCTCTACGCTGCTTCATTCGATACCCCCGACATTCAATAAGCCAACATGAGCGAGAAACTGATATTCACCCTTGTCGCTGACAACCGTAGCGTTCACCTGAACGCTCGATGGCGAAAGACTGGTAAAGCGCAACTGTTTGATCGAGTTGTGAAGAATCTTTTCGTTTTCTTTTTTATAAATCCCTGAAAAATCGCTGCAGTAGGAAATAAGGCGATAAACCCTCTGTTTGAGCCGGTTCGATTCTTCTTTATTCGGCTCCAGATACATCATGTTCACCTGATTGATCAGGTCACGGAAAGCCATATAATGCAGGGTTTCGCCGGTTACCGGCCGAATTACGTCGGTACCTTCCCGAATCTGGTCGATGATCTGATCAAAAGCCTTGCGCGATTCCATCTGCAGAAGCGCCTGTTGAGAAAAAGCCTTCTGGCTGGTGTTGACCGAAGAGAAAAAACGCATACCGGCGACACCTATCAGCCCGATAAGACCAATTACCACAAGAACTTCAACCAGAGTTGTACCTGAATTAAGATTTTTCATGCTCCGTCCCCGGATCCTGCTTCTTCCTGTTCCTGCTGATCAGCCTCTTCTTCTTCCTTTTTGATCATTTCTTCAAGCCGCTTTTTGGCCAGTTCGACCAGCATCGTCATTTTGGCCAGCTCTTCCTGGGCTTTCTGCAATGTTTCCTGAAGGGCCGTTTCAACTTCACCCACCTTGTGAAAAGAGCTGATCTGGTTTGCAAGAGAAGTCATTCGCTGAACTTCTATCGTCATGAAATTCAGAGCGTTTTCCCAGTCTGAGGTCAGTTGCGCAACGCCTTCAGCAGTATTGATGCTTCCGAGGTAGTCCTGGCCGGCATTATCCTTGAACTGGTCCATGCCGCGACTCATCGCATTTCCGAGATTCTGAATACCAGCGACTATAGTCTGTGAAACCATTTCTTCAATAGCTCTTGCGGCTCCGGTGCTGGGCGCATCAGCAATCCCGGTTCTTGCATCCTTGACCAGCCCAGACATTTCGTCGTATGCCTTCTCCCGTTCTGCAGCGGCAAGTTTATGAAGCTCATATGCCTCAGCAAAACCAGCAGCTCCCTTTTCCTCCATTTTTTTCCAGCCTTCGTCGGTATATTTAAAAGCCGATTCAGAAGTCGAGACTACCTTTTTCATCTGCGAATTCATGTCTATTCCAGTCATGCTGTCAGCAGCAGATGGTGGCCTGGCCGGATTTGGACCGGCAGCATCGGGTTTTTCAGCCCCTGGAAGCAGTGGCATCTCCGGAATCGGCACCGGAACTTTGGCGGCAAGCGCCATATCTTCAGGAGTCGGGGGGAAAGTGCCGTCTGGGGCCTCAATCGGCCGCCCATTCAACTCTTTGATAATATCATTTGGCTTTTTGAGTTTGATCACTTCGCGGGCCAGCAGATCTGATTTTTTTTGATTGGCAGCACGTTGTGCCAGCAGATCTTCAATCTTTTTTGCAAAGGGGTTGGCCTTGCCGACCACCGGAAAATCCTTGGGGTCGCCATTTAAAAAGGCTTCGACAAAAATCTGGTTCGAAACATCGAGTAGATCGTCGTTGAACCTGACGCGCCAGAAATACATCCGCGAAATACCGGCTAAGTGGGTTCTTACATAAACATCGGCCTGAAATTCCTGCCCCTTGCTGTTTTCGACAAGCAGATCATAATGCCCACCCTGCAAAGCCAGCTTGTTTTCAGCATAGGGAGCCGTGGCAAACGGCCGGTTGGCCCATGAGAAAGCATGTATTTTGGCACAGACCCTTGAAAGCGCGGAATAGGCCATCATAAAAGACAGCTGGTGATTGTTGGTATGAAAAATCTGGGTTTTAACACCCTGATTCATACGGCTCATGGTCATTATAAAACCAATGACCACGACCATTGCCACTATTGTAAAAGGCAGAGCCATACCCCGCCTGGTATCAGCAGATCCCATCTGTTCCCCCATTAAAAGCTTTTTCAGCAGACGAAATAAATACGTGCCGACCGCAACTTTTGTTGCAGAAAAAAATCTCAGTCATTTTTTGCTGCCCGTTCAATTACCACAACCGTGAAGTCATCAGGCTGAGCATGGCCAGAAGTAAAAAACGGGTGCGAAACAACGATTTCATTGCAGAAATCATGCAGGTTCTGCTTCGGCCGTTCAGACAGATAATTCCTGAATAATTCGAAACCATCTTTATCGGTTGAGCCTGGAAAAGACTCGACAATGCCGTCGGTATAAAGAACGAGTCTTTCGCCTGACTTGAGAAAACTGCCGAAGGGAGCCTTAATCTTCAATTCCGGTTTTCTGCCAAGAAAAGTACCTGCCGATGATAATTGCGTTATGGTTCCATCTGCTGCAAGCAGATAAGGGTAAGGATGACCACAATTGTGGTAAGAAAATTCTCCGGTTTCGGTGTCAAGCCATATAAGAGCAGCAGTCATCAGAACCTTCTGCTGCATTGCCTGAAAAAGGACCCGGTTGATCGATTCGATTATCTGTACGGGTGAAAACTTGAGATTCACTGCCGAAAGCATTGCCGACTTGGCAACTGACATTGCCAGAGCCGCCGAAATACCATGCCCGGTTGCGTCGCCGATAAAAACCAGCAGATAACGCTCATCGACAAGATAATAGTCAAAATAATCACCGCACAATTCGTTGGCAGAGCGCGAAACTCCGCAAACTGAATATTCACGGCACGAAAGCTGATTGCGCGGCAGCAGTCTTTCCTGAACTTCTTTGGCATTTTGTGCTTCATGACGCATATCCTGCAGGGCAAACAGGTGATCGAGGTAACGTGCGGCAAAAAGCAGCAAAGCAACCAGAAAGGCTGCAATTACAAAAGGTGCCAGCGGCAGGTGGATAAGCCAGAATTCTGTTGCGGCAAGCATAAAGACCAGCAGAAGCACTACCACAACAGGAAAGAAAAGCACTATTTTCCAGACAAGAATCAGCTGAAAGGCAAGCACAACCCCGGAAAGCATCGAAATCATACGAAGTGGCAGATGGCGATGCAGATTTTTTCCGATACGCCCCGACAGAAGTGTATCGAAAGAAGCGGCAAGAATCTCGGCCCCCGCCACAATTCCGAGTGATGTGTTGTGATAATCATGCGCCGCCTGAGCAGTAACCCCGAGAACAACGACACGGTCCCTGATAAATTCAGTAATACCGGGCTTATTCTGCAGAATATCCAGCACAGATACAACCGGAATACCACCATTGGAACGGGCAAATACAACCGGAGCCGATTCAGGCAGAAGCTTCACACGGTCATGCAGCTCAGGGAAAAAGCGGGAGGCAACCTCAAAAGCACAACTGGTAGCCATCAGGCGCTGATCAGACAGTTTAAACTGCCTTAAACGACCATCATCGCCAAGAACTCCCCAGACAAAGCCTTCAGCCAGTGCCTGATCGATAATTTTCTGCTGCGACGAAAACCGCTTCAGGCTGACGCCCTGAGCAGTTGATTTTTCTTCCATGACCGCTACCAGCAGAACGTTACCGGCACGATGAATTGCCTGCGCCAATGCCGTATCGCCAGCCTCGGTATCTTCATTCTGAAAAAGAATGTCAAGCACAATAGCCCGCGGTTTGCAGGCCGCAAGTTTGTCGATCACTTCCGCAACCCGCTCACGCGGCCATGGCCAGCGGCTCTTTGCCGTTTCAAGGGTCTGCATGTCTATGCCGGCCACAACCAGTGACGCGTGCGGCTTGCGAAACTTTGCAGCAAAACGGTGCTTTAGATCATAAAGCCAGTTTTCGAGAGAAAGAGAACTGCCAGGCAACACAGAAACAGACAGCAGCAGAATCGCCAGCAAGCCAATTACCATGGCAATAAGACGCCGGCCAAAAATCTCTGCCATGCGTTGCAGCAGTTTCGAAGTTTTTGAAATAATCAGCATTGGCAACAGTTTCTATAAATCAGCAGACCCTTTCAGCGGCGGTTAAATTCAAATCCCTTGCTGCCTGAGCCAAAAAATGCCTCTGATTCAACGACATTGCTTTCAGCAACAGCAGGCAAAGCTTCTGATGTGTTCCATACCAGATGCTGCCCGGCACCAACCTGGCGTTTTTCGCCGCTTTTGCTGGTAAATTCAACTTTACCCTCGGCAACATAAAGCTCGAATGAACTGCTTGAAATCAGTTGCCCGAATCTGGTGCCAAGAACTGCAGTATTGCCATGCTGTGTCTCGACAACAATCGATTTCTGCTGTTTGTTCACATCAAAAACTGCCTTGCCATCGCCCTGAAAACCGATTTTATCGCCAGCGCGCACTTCAAAATACGAATCAGCGGCAACTTCAACTTTCGCTGAATCTGCCACAGTCAAAAGACTCGCTGCAGAATCCTTGCCGGTTCTGACCGCTCCCCCGTCCATCAACTGCAGATCAGTGCTGGCCGCACTGAAACCCTGCTCAGCCATGACTCTGGCCTCTACCTGACCACTGATACTGACTATTTTTGCGACAGGAGCCGACTGGTTTCCACAACCAGCAAACATAAATGCTGCAGCAAGCATACAACTGACCAAAATTCGAGCTGTCTTCATTATTTCCTCCAGATACTTTTTCTATGGTTACGTTTTTCGCAGACGTTTCGTTGCACTTCTGCTGATTTTAACTTTCTACTGGTAATTACTTATAAATCTGGCACGATCATCAGGCAAATCGCCAAAATAGAAGCGGCGGCTATCTGATGGAATTGTGTTGATATCTTCCATATCCGAAGGCACTGACAGTGTCCATTCATGTCTCTGAGCCATATCGAAAGTCTTCAACGAAACACGTCTGAGCCAGACCCCGCCGTTTGCCAGCCAGGTTGGCAGCATCACATCGCTCTCGAGCAGAAACATATACGGCAGCTCGTCAATTAACAGCACCTGCCGTTCGGCAGACATGACAAGAACCCTGACCTGCGCCGTATCAAGTTCGCCGGTGCGAAACATTGCAAAAGGCGGCCGGTTTTCGTCACGCCAGATGTAAACGAGCCGCTCCGGCCTGACGAAGTCGAGCCAGATCGATGGACGCGATTGGCCATTTCCTGCAAATGGTGAGCCCTCGTCTACCCATCTGAAAGTATCACTGCCGGCAATCTCGACTGCCCTCTTCAGCTCGACCGCAAACGATGCGGTTATCTCCGTGTCCGGGCTCAAACCGACATCCCAGAGCATTTTTTCGCTCTTCAGCTTTTGACTGACAAGATACCTGAGAAGATAAGCAACGCCCTCGGCGCCGCACATGGTGCTGCGCTCTTCAGCCACCGGCCGCCACAGATGCACATAATCACTGCACGCCATCGCAGCTCCACCGCCGCAGAGAATGATTGCGGCAGTGAGCAGCAGGCAGGCAGAAGCGGCAGACCAGGGCTTGTTCATCAGAAATCGGTGTTCTTCTTGTCGAGCACCCTGATTTCCATGGTTGCCGGGCCAACCACGATGCCAAACTTAACGGTGCGACGATTCGGGGCAGCTTTGCCGGCAAAGTCGAGAGCATTGTCTTCAGCGGTCAGGGTCACATCGTAAACCCCTGATTTCTGCAACAATAGACGAACTTTCTGGGTAGAACCAGACGTTTCGCTGATCTGCGCAGGAGTTCCTTCTGTATAAAGGCCTGTTGGACCCTTAACCTCGATCAAAGGAATAAAGGTATCGGAAACCTTGATATTATCGGCGGCGCTCGCTTCCATGAAGATTTCCATGCCTTCCTGGATAATCGGCGGATGATAAGGAGCCCCGAGTTTCGCCTTCAGGCCCGGCGGAACCCCAAGCAGATCGTTGAGCGACGGATATCGCCCGTCAGCCTTAACCTGCCAGATGGCCTGGTCGTTCGGCAGCCTGCCATACCACGGGAACCCGGTCTGGGTTTTCCAGGGGTGCTTGACCAGGTATTTATCGATACCGAAGGGCTGCAGCTCTTCGAATGACTTGATATAGTCGACAGTTTTTGTATAAACCATCGGCAGCAGCGTATCGCGCACCCAGACGTTACCAAGGTGCATTCTGACACTCTGGAAACCTGAACTGTCAGCCGCCTGGAACATGATCGCGTAACCCGGGTGCTGATCGGAAAGTGCGCCACTGGCCTTATACAGAGGGCTATTGTTGGCAAAGTCGATCGGCCAGCGCGTCGGGTCTGTCATGAAATCTCCAGAAACGCCGGGTTGCAGATGATCCCAGTCGGCAACATTGAAAACATAGAGAACGTAGCTGTTGGTATCACCGGCTTTGTATGGCTGCGGCTTGCGCATGACCTTATAAGCAGCATTTGGGGTCCAGACTGTGCCGATATCGGCAACCGTCGATACGCCGGGGCTTGAATAATGTTTTTCTTCGACAGAACCGGCATTGGTATCAGTGACCATACTCTTGGGGAAAAGTTCTTTACCTGAACCTCTTTCGAAGAAGAAGGTCGCCGTCTGTTTCAGACCACGATTATGCAGGCGATCGGCAGCAGCAACCGGGGCAAGCGCAGTCATGTTGGCATAGATATTATTGTCTTCGACAAGAATCGAAAAGCTGCCCGGATTGGTATAACCACCATGCGACAGAATATCAGTCACATAGCCACCGGTTTCGGCAAGATAGATCGGGTCCAGCGGTGTGCCTGCAAGTTTTTTCCCGTTGACTGCAACGATTTTGGGTGCAGTCTGGTCGATTACGAGTACATCCACGTCACCGGAGTATTCTATCTTACCACTTCTCCGTTCCTGGCCCTTGTAACTGCCGTCGTCTTCGTAAACGTTTTCCCAGTATTCCCATTCGCGGTAAGCTTTGCAAAGGAGTTTACCCATAACCGGGTCAGTCGGAAATTCCTGTTTCAGCTTGATCGAGGCATCAGACGGCGACCAGCTGACTTTTGACAGCTCCTGGGCCGGGTAAATGGTTCCATCAGGCAGAGTAAGACTGAGGGTCCATTCGTATTGAACACCCATGCCCTTGGTCCAGCCAAGAGAGTTCGGAACCATGTTGCTGTTAGTGATCTTAGGCAGGTTATAAAGATCGTTCAGATAATTGGAGGCAGGATCTTTCGGGTCACCTTTCAGACGCCATTCATACTCGATGTCCTCTTTGACCACGTGATATTTGATCGCTCCGGAAAGACTCGGGTCTTTCCAGCCGCTGGCAACTTTCAGCTGCACATCGACCTTTTTGCCGGTAGGCGGCGGGGGCTGCCGGTTAACTTTTAGAATCGTGACGGCCGTATCGGCAGGAAACGGCAGCTTCAGGCCCGGAAAGCTTGAAGCATTGATGCCCGGATCGACCGGAATCGCCTTCGCCTGCTGCATGCCACCCGATGGCCTGATGCAGTTGTTGATGTCTTCAACAGTTGAACCAAAGGGCAGAATGTTGTAATCATAATATTTGAACTTAGCCGAACACATGATCTGATAAACACCCGATCTGAAGTAATACATCAGGCCTGAACCGGTTGAATCGATGAATTCTTTGACCAGCTGCGGACCTTCGGCCGGGGGATTGCCGAAAGCATCCTGAATTTTGTAAATCCGCCATGTGTACAGAACCTGTGGCGAAGAATCGACCATTTCAGAGCTGTTCATCAGAGAAGAAATAAAACCGCCTTCTTTGCCGTTAGCATTGCGGTCCCCTTCCCATTTTGTCTTGCCCGGGGTAGCGATGTTGTTGCGGCCTTCCCAATATGGGGGATTTTCGACTCTGAAGGTATACATGCCCTGATTTACTTCATCAGATAGAAATTTGAAACCAGGCTTGATGTCTTCAACCCCGACAATGTCGACCAGCCCAAGCTCACCGTTGGGCTTCACCATATCAGGTGGTTTTGCCACGTTGATAACACCAAGCTGAACAAGTGAAGGATCGGAGACAACGCTGACCAGCTGATAAGCAGTCTGCCAGGCCCACCAGGGGTTTGTCGACTTGCCGGCAATATTGCCTCTGGAAATGCCCAGGTATTCGGCCTGTGGCACACTGAAAGCTCTTTTGAACCGGTTGTTGCCAATATGCACATGACCGATCTGACTGTTCGAAGTTGCGCCCAGTTCCTGTTTAAAAACGGTTTTATAAACGGCCTGGTTAAAAAAAGCATAGCCGTAGGCCCGGCCACTGTAAATCTGGTAAAAATAGAAATCATCGAAGTGCGCCCAGTCCAGCCCACCAGGAGTCGATGGGTTCATGGTTGTTCTGGCAAAAAACAGATGACCGTTGCCATCTGCCTTGATCGCATCGACGCCCTTACCGATAGAAATTTTCTGAGGTGTGCTTTTGCAGGTGTTGTTACCACCCTTGTCATTTCTGATGAACTGGTATGCAGCTCCCTCATCTTCGTCATACGCGTATACGATACCGCCTTCAAGCCACCACTGATCAGAAACCGCAACAGATTTGATATTGAGAGAAGACGGCCTGATATTGAATTTGCTCAGCCAGTCTTTTATGAGAGTAGTCCCGAGAAGGTAGATGAAATCATCGGATTTGCTGCGTACCGAAACTCCGACCCACTGAGTGGTCACGTCATTGACATCCCCTCTTACGTTTGCACCGGCAGGGTTCACGGGCGTGCCATTCATGCGGATTTCACCGTCAGAATTGCTGTTCTGCGTGCGAGAATACAGATACATTCTGCCAAATGGCGACATTGCGAGAGATATATACTTGGGTTTGGCCGAAAAATCCTGGTCGCCACTGCCGTTAACGCAGACGCAGTTAAGACATGCCGAAATGCGCGAGCGCTTGACGATTTCGTCGTAAATACTGTCGGCGACACCGGCATCGGCGCTGTAAACCGGGTTTGAAGGAGACCAGACTCCCATCGCCTTGTTCCAGTAGTTCATGTTGTAATAGGTATGCTTGCGGTAAACTCGATCCCAGTAAAACAGATTGCCCGGGCGATTGTGCGGGTCTCTGTCACGCGACTGCCACCATGAGTTATTGGGTATTTTGCCGTAGCCATTGCCATTGACGCCGATAAAATAAAGCCAGAAGGCATCAGAATAACCATTGGTATAAATGCAGTTTGCATCACAATAGACAGACGTTTTCTGGAAATACCAGCGATTCGCTTCTTTTATCGTGGGCTTAACGATGCCAGACCAGTCCCAGGAAACGTTCTGAGGGTCCCAGGAAAGGTTTTCATTTTTGCCGCCCATTGGGCCGGAGGTAGTATAAACCGGTCTACCGGCCTGATTGTGGGTTATACCCTCGGTGCTGACGTAATAACTTTTGCGGGTATCGCAGTGAGCCCCCCAGAGGCCGACGTCGCCAGGCTTTTTCAGCAGTCTTTCGATTTCCCAGTTGCCGAGAGTGAATGTCGGTGCCTTGTTTTCAGAAAAAGTATAAACTTTGCGGTCGAGGTTTACCGAAATACCATAAGAAGTGCGCGGGTCAAAAAGCTTTTTGCCGACCGGCTCGCCATCTGGTTCACCAGACGGGTTGTTCAGTCGATAAACGCCTCTGAACGTCGGGTCGCTGTGACCTATGAGAAGATAGCACTCACCATTGCGCCGGTATTCGATTGCCTGCCCGCAGACAAGGGCCGGCAAAGCCAGAAACAGCAGAAACAGAATCGTTCTTTTCATGGCAGCCTCCTGCAAAGTCACTTGATCAGAGCTAGAATGCGCGACGCAACATCAGCTCTTACCGCGTATTTCTTGAAAATCTGTTCGAGCATCTGACGGGTCAGATCGAGATTCTGACCGCCCGCAAGCACCATTCTGCCGCGCGGTCTGATAATCTGCCCGAAAAGAGGGCTCTTCGAAATCTGCCCAGCAATGTTACGGTCGAAGCTTTGCTCGATGTCACGGCGCATTGCCGAGGCATATTGCGCCAGCTGCGGGTCACGCTTGTAAAGATCCGGCACATCGCCCACCAGGTTTGAATTCAACAACGACTGATAAAGTCTTATGCTCAGCGGATCAGCGCCAACCACCGGCGCCGAAGTCACCTTTTCCGGAATAATCGGCATGGCCTGGTAATCGCTGTCCATGATCACTGCTCCGCCAAGCTGGCGGGCCATCGCTTCGAGCATCAGGTCTACTTCACTTAGAACGCCTTCGACAATCTGTTTAGACTGGGCGCGGCTGAGATAGAGCGGGTTAAGAACTTCATCCCAGATCTGCACGATTTTGCCGTCAATCTGCCGGCGCTGTTCATGCAGTTGAGCAATTTTCGTCTGCTGTGCCCGACGGGTATTGTCACCCTGAAACTGGCCCCTCTCATTGTCAAACCCGGAAATCTGACCTGACATTTTTTCTTCGATCTTTGCCAGTTCAAGATCGATGCGGTCCAGATCGCGCATCAGGGTCTCAACGCGCTGGTGCGCCTGCATGCTGAGACTGGCGACCTGCAGATTAATGGCATTGAGCTGATCCATGTTCGCAAAATTTATGTCTGAGCGCAGATGACGCTCAAGAACCATGTCAAAATTGCCCATTTTCGGATGCAGCGCCACCAGCAGCTTGTAATCGACAAAATACATGGCTGGAGCGGCCAGGGCCGGTATGATCTGGCAAAAAACCAGTAAAACTGCAATTATCAGAGTCTGAATTCTAATCATTTCCCCCTCTTTCATTCTGCATCAGGCAGATCAGCCGACGGTAAAGTGATATTCTCAAGCAGAGAAACCGCGAGCGGGTTGAGGTCCATGACACCGGCGACATAAGGCCTAACCGATCTTTCAGGCAGCATACGCGCTACACTATCCTTCATCGACCAGCCGGCCTGCTGCAGAGCTTCATCATCGATACTGCCACCACTCCATATCTGCCAGTGACGGTTCGGAAAAATCATGCCTGGCGCGGTATCAGGCTGCTTTTGAAGAAGAGCCGAAGTGTCGAAAATAACGGTCAGCCCGTTACTGGTGCGCAAATATTCACAGGCATCACGGACTGAGGCAGAAATTGCCATGACCACGGGCATTAAAGTCCAGTCTGAGGGCATGTTAAGGTAAAAATTACCCTGTATCGCCGCCTGGTTAATGGCTTCCTGAATCAGATTGTGATATATGCGCAGGCTTTCACGGCGCTTCCAGAATGTCCACCAGGCTTTTCTTGCTGCCATGCCTTTGCCGGTAATTTTATCGGCATAATTGGCATCGAGCTTTGCCAGCAGGGCCTTCTGTTCCTGCAGCAGGTTCTGCAGCCGGGCAATGAATTCTGATGGGTCTTCAGATGGCAGTGGCTGCGAAACCGTATTGACGAAACGCCGGGTCTGCGGGTCAAACTGGCGCATCAACGGATGCATGGCAATCAATCGCGACCCGTCGACGTAACCATATTGAAAGCCGGAGTTCTGAGCCATGACCGGCCAGACAGAAACCAGCATCAGAGCAAAAATCAACACAAATCTTTTCATGGTTACCTCAAAAAGTTATCAGTCTGGTCTGAGAAGCGAGCCTGACAACAGCGTTCTGGGTTATTTCGGCATCGGTCTTCCGGCCATTTTCATAGCGCGCACTGCGAAAAATCAGCTCGACACCGGTCGGCTGCGCGGCATCGGCGCCCTTTCCGATTATTGCCAGTTCTTCAAGCGAGAGATGGTGAGCATGATTGCGGTTCTGGTCAGGGTCCGGCAGAAAGGCCTTGCCTTCACCGACGATTCCAGGGTCTGGCACTCCGGTTATCGCACCTGGCAGACTGTCAGGATAAGAAGTAAAGGATGCGGGGCTGCCAGTGCGGATATAGCGTATATCACGGTTTTTTACCCAGAGCGAAATCCCTGACCATTTGCCGGTTTCTTCTGCCGACATCAGGGTTGCGTTGGCTTCGATATGCGGGTAGGAAATTGAAAAAGCCGCAACGCAGACCCATTTCGCATTGTCTGCTTTCA
>CAZFUG010000049.1:12390-21899 GCA_964522035.1 uncultured bacterium | reverse complement strand
GAATCGGACCGGACCAGCCAGGATACTGCGCAAGGGTCTCTCTGGTTACCGGAAAAACCGGAACCAGAGCATGATACGGAACCTTGCGGCCAAGCAGAAGATCATGGCCAGCCTGCATTGCTTCTTCGCCAAGCGGGCCACAGAATTGAGCCGAGTCGATTACCGTTACCCGTGAATTTCTTATGTTTTCGACCGAAAGAGGATCGCCATCAATCGTAGCATGCATTATTTCGCTACGGCCGGCCTTGAAAAGTTCTTCGGCCACACACAGGCCACCGCCGTCGTTAACTGTAAAAACCACATCGACAGAGCCTTTTGCAGGAAAATCCTTGAGTATTCTGTCAGCAACGAGCTTGCCAGCTGCCGGTTCGACGGCCTGATAGGTCTGTAGAATCTCATAGTCGATTTTGGCCTCGGACAAAGCCGCAAGAAAACCGTTGAGACGCTCAACTGTCGAAGAAACATGCGGATAATCGACCAGTATCAGTCTCATCTTCCCCTGGGCACTGGATCGGGCGGCAATATATTCACCGTTCAGCCAGCCGGCCTGATAATTGTCTGAGGTTCTGTATGCAGCAAGCTTACCGGGATTAATATATTGATCATAAGCGACAACGGGTATTTTTTTCTGATTTGCCTTGATCAGGCAGTCAGAAAGGGCGGCGTTGTCGGTGGGCTGCACTATGATCAGATCGACATTAAGATCGATAAGATCATTCATCTGATTTATCTGGTTTAAAATACCCTCTTCGCCATCACCCGCCACGCGGGCGATAAGCTCGAGCTTTCTGGTCCCCGAGGCTTCAGCCGCTTTGTTCAGCTCTGCGGCGCGTTTTTCCAGACCATTGCGCATTGCAACCTGACCGGGAATATTCATCGACCAGTAAAGAATCCCGACCCGGTAAGGCAGCTGCTGCTCTGCCGCAAAAACCAGAGAAGGGGTACAGAACAGAAATACCAGAACAAAGGCCGCTTTCAGCCACAAATTTTGCATCGGGCACCTCTTGCCTCAATAACCCAGATTTCAAGACCCAACAGGCCAGATATTCAGCCGCAACTCTCTCTTTTTCTTTATCTGAAAGAATTCTACCACACACAATTTAACCGGGCAAATCAAAATGATTGTCTGCTACATTTTTAAGGATTTATGGAATTTTCTCCACCGCATGTATTAAAATAACCTTAACCCCTGAAAGTGAGCTTTTCATGAAACGTCTTGCGATCATAATGTCTTTTATATTCTGCTTTGCGTGCCTGACAGCGGCAGCCGAGGCGCAGAACCGCCCATTGATCGGTATCACGCCCTCTTTTGCCAGCAATTCGATTCAGCTCAATTATGATTATGTCGCGGCAATCAACGAAAATGGCGGACTGGCTGTAATTCTGCCACCAACCGACAATGCAGAGATCATCGAAAACTACGTTAAAATGCTTGATGCGGCCGTCTTTTCTGGCGGACCGGATATTCCGCCGGAATTTTATGGCCAGTTGCCCCACCCGACAACCGGCGTCATGGAACCCCTGCGCTTCGAATTTGAAAAACGCTTCATCAGAGCTTTTATCGACTCCGGCAAACCGGCGTTCGGCATCTGCCTTGGCATGCAGTTCAGCAACGTGGTATCCGGCGGCAGCATGATTCAGGATATCCCTTCGATGGTCGGCGACAGCGTCAAACACCGCAACGGTGAAATGTACACCAACTTTCATCAGGTTGGTCTGGCAAAGGGAAGCAGGCTGGCCGCAGTTCTCGGCAAATCATCAGTCTCAGTGATTTCGCGCCACCATCAGGCCCTCGACCGCATCGCCGAACCATTCATTGCTGTCGCCAGAAGCCGTGACGGCGTCATCGAAGCCATCGACTCGTTCCTCGTCGGTCTGGCCGTCATCGAAGCCATCGAAAAACGCGATGGCTCCTTCGGCCTGTTTGTACAATGGCACCCCGAGAGTTTAAAAGACGCAGACCCCGATCACCGCAATCGCCTCTTCTCAGCGCTGGTTGAAGCGGCGCGCACCGTCAGGGCGACCAAAAACCGCAACTGAAGTAGAATCAGCCCTCTGGCAAAGTTGAATCTGTAGTTTTGCCGATTCTTAAACTCATATGTGATAAAGGACCAGGTCAATTCCGAGCAATGTTATATTACGTTAAAAATCCACCCGGTATCATTCTGACCGTCTTTGCTCTGGCCCTGATGTTTCCTGGCGCCGGCCTGGCATTGAGCCCGGCCAGCACCAGTGTTCTAATCAGTGCAGCGCGCGATCAGGTCGGCATAACTGTTGAATATGACCCCGCCTACGTAAAGCTTGCCTACCCGGGCGGCGACGTTCCACCAGAAAAAGGGGTATGCACAGATGTAATTATCCGGGCACTGCGCCGGGCATTCAACGCCGATCTTCAAAAACTGGTATACGAAGACATGCGTAAAAACTTCTCCATTTACCCGAAAAAATGGGGACTGAAGAAACCAGACCGTAATATCGACCACCGACGGGTACCAAACCTGCAGAAATACTTCAGCCGGCACGCCACGCAGATGGCAATATCCTCAACACCTGATTCTTTTGTGCCAGGCGACATAGTTACCTGCACCTTGCCCGGAAACCTGCCACACATAATGCTCGTCAGCGACAAAAAAACCGCATCGGGCACCCCGCTGGTAATTCACAATATCGGCCAGGGAGCCCGGGAAGAAGACTGCCTCTTCATGTTTCCGCTGAACGGCCATTTCAGGCTCAAATAATCAGCAGAACGAAAAGATCGTTAACATTGCTCCCGGTGTAGCCGGTGCACACAAGTCCGCCCGCCTGTCTGAAGAATTCGTAAGAATCGCAACTCTGCAGAAATTGTTCTGAATTCAACGCCAGCCGCTCTGCCGCATCAACAATCGCCGCATCGACGATTGCCCCCGAAGCATCGGTCGGGCCATCGATGCCATCGGTGCTCAGGGCTGCGAAAAGAGCTCCCGGGCAATCTCGAAGCTCTTCGAACATTTCGAGAGCCAGATGCTGATTGCGGCCGCCACGGCCATTACCACGCACCGCCAGCGCTATTTCACCGCCGGCAATCAGGGCCTGAGGCACTCCTGATTCCCGTCTGCATGAAAGTTTTTTTAGTTCGCATGCAAAATAACTTTTTGCTTCAGCCATTGTGCCCGAAATCGGCCGATCGACAATATTGATTTCGAAACCCTTCTGCCTAAGTGAATCGGCAAAAGCCGTTTTCGCTGACTGGTTGTTTGCGATCACCAGATTGCAGACGCCAGCAAAACAGGCGTCACCTGGCTTTGGTGTTTCTTCGATCGCTCCGGCCATGCCGGCCTGCAGCAGCTCACGCACTGACGTCGGACTCAGCTCCTGCAGCCCATATCTCGCAACGACCGCGCCAGCGTCTGAAAAGCGGGTCGTATCGGCAACGGTCGGACCGGAAGCGATGAATTCAAGAGGGTCATGCAATACGTCAGAAAGCACAAGACTAAGCAGAGTTGCCGGCCAGGCCTTTTTTGCCAGCCACCCGCCCTTGATTGCAGAAATATGCTTGCGCACAGTATTTATCTCACTGATCGAAGCACCGCTGCGAAGCAGCAGGCTGGTGACCAGCTGCTTGTCTGCAAGAGTTACCGGCGCTCTCGGAACCGGCAGAAGACTTGATCCCCCGCCCGAAATAAGGCAGATCAGCAGATCGTCTTTTTCAGCTTTCCCGGCAATTTCAAGAATCCTGCATGCCCCGGCAACGCCATGTTCATCAGGCAAAGGGTGACCGGCCACCCTGATTTCAGTCCTGCGCAGATCAGTGCTGTTATCTTTTTCCGGAACATTGACACAGCCTTCAAAAATCCGTTCTCCCAGAATGTCTTCAGCAGCAGCAGCCATGCCGATGCCGGCTTTGCCGGCACCAATTACACTGACATGCCTGAAAGCTCCGAGATCAAAAACACTGTCTGCGACACGTAAAACGCTGCCATCTCTCTGCAGGTTCTTTTTTGTGATCAGAAAAGGGTCGACAGCAGCAAGAGCCTCTTCATAGGCGGTAAAAACACTTTTGCGGGCCATGGCAACCGGCTGTGACAGGTCACTGCCAATAAGCGTCTGAAGGTTTTTGATCCCGGGGTTCTTCATGCTAACGGCGAAATTCCACACCGGTCTTTCCGTCAGACTCTTTCACAATCTTCATTTCAAGACCGGGTTTCGGATTGAAACATTTTATACCCAGGTATTCTGCATACTGCTCGGCATCCTGAATTTCGTCGTATGAATCTTCAAATGTTCGATGCAGCCTGATCACTTTCTGATTTTTGAGAATCAGACAGGTTTCATACCAGAATTGCCCTGTGGGGCCGCCATTTTTAGTCGTGCGCTCGCGCGAATCGATGGCCACGCAGGCAATATCGCCAAGGGCACAGACATATTTCTCGTGCAGCGACCCGAAAATGCGGGTGGTTCTGAACAGGGCATTGCGGGTTCGGTCAAGAACGTAATAGCGCTTGACGCCATAATAAATCGCCCCGAACAGCGTAAAATAAACCAGCAGCCCGATCAAAGCATGCATAGTCTGCATTTTGCCCTCAGTCAGGGCTCTGGCGACAAAGGCTACCGGCACAAACCCAAAAATCAGAAAAACGAACCAGCGCAGCATGCTGTCGATCGGCTTGATAATTTCAAGCCGCGGCAGCTTGCGGATATCGAACTTTTCATCTGTACTGAACTCTGTCATTACTTTTATCCCCTTATCTGCGCACCAGAACGATCATGGTCAGATCATCGCCGGGTTGCGCCGATCCCAGCCATTTCTGCCAGGCACGCATGATTTCTGCATAATACTCCGCCGCATCCACATGGTAACAGCCCGCAACCAGATTGAAAAGCCCCTCATAGCCAAGTTCCTGCCCGGCTTCGTTTCTGGCTTCGACAAAACCGTCGGTATAGAAGATCATCGCCTGACCGGGCTCGATCTGCAGCGTCATATTCGTGTAGGTGTTTTTTTTGAAACCGCCAAGTACTGCACCGGCATGGCTGATTTCCTGAATTTCACCGGTTGCCGGGTCAAAAACCACCGGCGAACAGCCGCCGGCATTGGCATAGGTCAGTCGCCCCGAACCCCGCTCTGCCGCCAGATACTGAAAAGTCATGACCTTGCGCTGTGTTTTGGTTTTTATGCCAAAAATTATCTGGTGCAGGCGAAGCATCAGCGCAGCGGGGTCTTTATGCAAAGCCCGACCGCAGATGACACCGGCCTTTGCCATTGCCATGATCAGCGAGGCCCCTACCCCGTGCCCGGCGACATCGCCAAGCAGCAGAGCAAAGTGCGCGTCATCGATGCTGAAATAGTCGAAATAATCACCACCCAGCTCGATCATCGGCTGACTGCGACCATAAATACTGTAGCCTTCAACCTTGAGGGGCTTTGCCGGCAGCAGTCTGGCCTGAACTATGCTGGCAATCCTCAGTTCTTCAAATTCGGCCATGCTGGCGTTAAAAATCGCGGCCATTTCGGCAAATTCATCGCTGCCCTCATGGGGAAGGCGAAACGATGCATCGCGGTTTTCCAGGGCCATGGCGGCCTGATGCAGCCTGTCGACCGGCTTGAGAAGGTTGAAATAGAGAATGGTAATCATCAGTGCAATCAGCGCTGCTGCCAGAAAAGCCAGATAAAGCATGTCGAAAGCTTCCTGTCTTATCAGCTTCTCAATTTCAGCAAGCGGGTACAGAACGCAGAAGCGCACCTTTTCGGCCCTGTTTCCCTGAAGGCCTACGAACAGCTGACTCTGCCCCTGAAATTCAACGATTTCAGGTTCCGGCAGAGGGTATTCAGTTACACGCAAAAACAGCGCATGAATGTCTGGTTTTAAAAGCATTTCCCAGACAGATTCACCGTAAAGGCGACTGGAACGTGCCACAAAAACCTTGAAACCATAAGGGTTGCGTGCGATTGCCGTAATGGCCGTTTCAAAATATTTGTCCTGAAACGCATTCATATCGAGAGCGATAAGAGAGAAAATGTCAAACAGCTGCGGCTGAAAAATACGGAAAGATTCGACAAAAAGCAGAAAGTTCATACTTCCCCAGCCTATCGCACCGATAGAACCTTCAACCTGAGCAAGGTCATGCAGAACCATGTAAATCGGTTTCTGAAAAAACATTTCAAGCATATAGAGCCGGTCTGCAGGAGTCTCGGGGGCAGGCAACGAGTTCAGCCCCGCAAGATGATTCTGCGCCAGAACCAGAACATTTTCGCTCTCGGGGTTGTTGCTCGCGTAAATTTCACCTTCGCGGCCAGCAGAAACGATTTTAAAGGCATTTTTCGTCTTTTCTGTTCCGACAGGGCCATAGTCGGCGCTAACCAGGTGAAAGCCGGTATAAACGGTTTTAAAACGGTCGTGAATCTGCTTGAGAATTCTTTCAACAAATGCGGCATTGAATGAACTGTCTGACTTATCGTAAACGATCTGTTTAACCAGACGGGCATAGCGGGCAAATTCACCCTGCAGACTCTGGTCTATTTCCCTGACGAATTCATGCATCTGCAGGTTCTTCTCTCTGACAAGCGCCGATTTCTTGTTCAGCAGGTAATCAACGGCAACTCCGGCAAGAATGAGCATCGGAATACCAGCAGAAATCATCAGCAGCAAACCGATCTGGGTCAGCACCGAAAGATTGTCGACCCGGAATTGTGCCCCCCAGCGACGCAGCAGCACCATTAACAGAAAGCCGCAGAGCATCACGATAATAAGAGAAAGCCTGCCCGGGCTGAAAGCAGCATCAGGCAACCGGGATCTGACCAGCATAATGGTGTCGGCACGGGTTCTGACGAGAGTGAAGAGAGAATCGTCGATTTCCAGAAATTCTTTGCCGGGAGATGCAGAAAAACCCGCCGCTGCAAGTTTAACCTGCCTGACCGGGATTTCAGAGCCATTGAGCCGGCCATTGCGTATCATCGCAAAACTCAGGCGGCTGCGGTCAACCCGTTCGAACAGCGACTTCAACCCCAGTCTTCCCTTAAGCTCGGCTGTCGGAATTCTGACCAGAAGAACCCGGCCTTCGATACGCCCCATCCATATCCTGAATCTGTCATCGGCGAAATCTGTATAATAAAAAATTCCAGAAACCGCCTGAGCATTGTAACCAAAACCAGATGCATAAAAATCAGGGCCGGTCAAAGCACGCAGCCTGTCGATCGCCTGGTCTCTCTCCGACGATTCATAACCGGTCAAAGCTTTGAACAGATCCGGCCCCGAATTCTGCAAAAGAGAATATTCGTCACTTTGCCGATTGAAATTATCGGCGCAAAGATTGCCATGCTCGTTAAAAACAGCATACTGCGCCAGACTGCCGGTTTTTTCAAGAAATCCGGCAATTCTTGCGGCCAGGTCTTCTGTGGTTGAAGAATTCGTGCAGAATGCCGTGTATGTGTTGCTCAGGAATCTGTCTTCGTTGGCATTCAGCAACAGATCGTTGCGGATCTTTACCAGTTCCTGCCCGGCAATACTGAATTCAACACTGCGACGGTTGCTCTCCAGATAACTGAGACCTTCATACAGCCCGAAAGCCGGAACGACAATCAGGGCCACCACCAGATAAACACTGGCAAGCAGACCTGAACCGCCCGTGACAGTATTATGTCTTTTCACATATACCTCAATATCAGCATGGTGCAATCATCCTGGACCGCCCCAACTTCTTTTTCGAGAGAAACGAAAATCCGCTCGATATGGCTTCTGGAATTCTGTGTCGCACATTCTGCAATAAGCTTTGCCAGCTGATGAAAACCCAACTGTTGCCCGTCGCGGCTTATACTTTCGACAAAGCCGTCGGTAAAAAGAATCAGGCTGTCGCCGGGGAAAAGCCTTACTTTAAAAGGCGAAAAAACCCGGCAGCGGTCAAAACCAGGCGGCAGCCCGCGGATATCGCGGAGCAACTCTGCCCGGTCGGCACCGGCACGTAAAAGCATCGGAAAAGGGTGCCCGGCATTTATCAATTCCGCTTCGCCGGTTTCAGCGTCGACAACCGCACAGAGGGCGGTCATGAAATCTTTGCTGCCCTGAGCTCTCAGGCTGCAGAAAACCGAATTGAACCGTTCCATCAGCCCCGGCCCTGTAACTGCGCCCTGCCCTTCTTCATACAGCATGACTGATCGCGCCATGGCCATGCTCAGTGCTGCGGGAATGCCGTGCCCGGTGGCATCGCCGATAAAAGCCAGAACCTTTTTACCTTCGGTCTTTGAAAAATAAAAAAAATCTCCACCCAGGTCGGTCATAGTGCGAGACAAGGCTGCGGCCTCGATTCGCCCGCACGCAAGACATGGCTCTGAAACGAGGCTTTCCTGAACGACTCCTGCAACCGCGAGCTCCTGAAGGTTCTCAAGAGAGTGATTGAACGCGGCAACCAGACGACCGAGTTCGTTGTTGCTTATCTGTGGCAATCTGGCGTTAAAATCGCGCCGGCCGATCGCTTCGATGCCCTCGCGGATAGCAGAGAGAGGTCTGAATATCCACTTCTGCAGCAGAAAAACTCCCGCCACCGCGATTATCAGAAGCAATACCGCAAACAGGGTTGCTTTGAGCATTATTATATCTGCGTGAGCTTTAACGGTTTCAGCAGGGATCAACGCAGCAAGAATCAGACGGTTGAGGTTCTTTCCCGGCATTGCCACAACGACAAAATCGCGATTATTCAGCCTGACCTGGCCCGCCTGAACCGTCTGCCGGTTTATCGAAACCTTCATGAGCCTGAGAAGGTTTTCATCCGCGCCTGGCGGTGCAACGACAAATCTGCTGTCACTGCGGCCAAGAACGGCAAATCTGACATCGTTGTCATTACCCGGGGCTGAAATTTTTTCCCGGGCGTATCTGCGGTGCAGTCTGCCAAATTCCCAGATAAGCACCGCAATTATCAAATTTTCTTTCTTTTTACCTTGAGGCAGTATCAGACTGTAATAAGAGCCCACTTCAAAGTCGCCGATCCCGAGATAGGTTATCCGGTTCTGCTTGATCTGCAGATCCTGTGCAAGATGAAAAGCAAGCGGCGTAAATTTTTCACGGGCACCGCTCACCGTCTTGCCGGTAATGATTTTGAGCGCTTCGACACAGGCACTCTTCATCACGCCACGACTGCGAGAAACCTTCTGGCTTATGTTCTGCAGATAATCCCGGGCACTGAGATCGATTAACAGAACTTCGTCATGCCGGACCTTCTGTCGTAAATCTTCATTGAAACGCACAAGTGCAGCATGATCCTCGAGTATTTCCGGCTTTTTTATTATGGTCGCAGCAAGATACGCCGTGGTTTCATCTGCCGTCCGGCGCAAAAACCACTGATAGTCGGCATCGACCTTTTCAACCGCATGCTGCAGCCGGCTTTTCAGGTCGTTGAGAATTTCTGCCTCGCTGTGGGCAACATACTGCATGGTCAGAGCACTGATCGCCAGAAGAGGTATAAAAACAGCATAAATAAAAAATACCGAAACCTTCAACTTTACGGTAAGTGAAACGGGGTGACGCAGCTGGTATACGAAAACT
>CAZFUG010000049.1:8431-12380 GCA_964522035.1 uncultured bacterium | reverse complement strand
ATGCCAGAGAAAAATTGCGCATTTCAACCGTATCAGCAAGTTTCCCGCCCGCCCGGAAACAGAACCCTCGCCACCGGTTGTTGAGATAACGGCACGCTATTGAAGACTCTGCCTGTTCTGGCGCATAAAACCCAAGCTCTTCGTGTCTCGCCAGGGCAAGAACAACTTCTGCCGCCTTGTTTTCAGAAAGGACCGGCACCAGATCATCGTTTTCCGGCGGGTAAGGGGCAAAACCGGTAACCATATCAGGATCGAGACGGTTCAAAGCCTTAACAGCCCACTGCAGCCCATCGTTGCCCCTGATAAATGAACGGCTGATAAAGCAGAGCAACCTGAAGTCGCTGCCAGAACCATACCAGAGGTGAAACTTTTCTGCACCGGCAGAAACGAGTATGCTCCTTCCGGAACGCTGTGGCCGGAAAGGAACCAACAGATCTTCGGGTCGCAACAGAGACCCCAGAAGAGGCTTTAAACGGCTTAAACGACTTTCCAGGTCATGGACCGACTCATGCCCCAACCCATCGGCTGCCGCTTTTTCAAGGTCGGCTGTCAGCTGAAAAGTCTGCCTGAAAAGATAATTGAAGCCGCTCAGATCAGAATAACTTTCAAGCGGCTGCCCTTTTGCATCAGCTATGACAAAGGAAAAAGCGCCGGGAAACATTACCTTCAGCCTGGCAAGTTTTGGTCTGATACGGGCAAAAGTCTGGGGCTCTCCTGCATGAGTTCTGCAGAGGCTCGACAGAATAAAATGCGCGAACTGTTCGTTCTGAACGAAAAACTCGAGCCGATCGAGTCTCTCTTCGAGGCGTTCGTTCAGCTTTTCATGGCGGTCTGCAACTATCCGGTCAAGAACGGCATCCATGCCTTTATCAACGATCAGCCCCGGAAAAAAGATAAAGCACAAAACAGCCGCCAGAGCGTTAAAAACCGGAAAATTGCGCGAAAAAACCCGACGGATAAAGCCCCATAACCTGGTACCGCGACTTCCGTTTATTTTTTCGGGCTTTTCTCTCGTTGCCGCTAACAAAAATAACATCTCCAGAGCAATTGCAGATTTTCCGGGCTATGAACAAAATTGCAGAAAACAGCTTTGCCAGACACCCTGATATTGTAATAGAATCAGATAAAATTTAAAAGCGGTACAATTACCGCAAATCCGCGAGGTAAACATGGCACGACCAAAAGTTTTTGTAACCCGTGAACTTCCTGATGCCGGCATGCAGCTTCTCAACCGCAACTTCGAAGTCGAAGTCTGGAAAGATTACGCACCGCCACCACGCGAGGTCACACGCGAAAAATTGAAATCGGCCGATGCCCTTGTTTCTCTGCTGTCAGACAAAATCGATGCCGAGATGCTCTCTGACGCCCCTAATCTCAAGATTATCGCCCAGTATGCTGTCGGCTATGACAACATCGATGTCAAAACCGCCACCAGCAGAAAAATATGCGTTACCAATACCCCTGACGTTCTCACCGATGCCTCGGCCGATTTTGCCTTTGCCCTGCTGATGGCAGTAGCCAGGCGCGTTGTCGAGGCCGACCGCTACGTCAGAGAAGGCAAATGGCAGGTCGCCTGGCACCCGGCCATGATGCTCGGGCGCGATATTTTTGGCTCCACCATCGGTATCGTTGGCGCCGGCCGCATCGGCCAGGCGGTTGCACGCCGTGCCCGCGGCTTCAATATGCCGGTTCTTTATTACAGCAGCTCGCCCAAACCAGAATTCGAGGCAGAATGCAAAGCTACCCGCGTCGAACTCGATACTCTGCTGAAAAATTCTGATTTCGTCAGTCTGCATGTGCCTTTGAACGACAAAACCCGCCAGCTCATCAACGCCGATCGCCTGGCACTGATGAAGCCTTCGGCATACCTCATCAACAACGCCCGTGGCCCGGTCGTCGATGAAAAAGCGCTGTATTCAGCCCTCAGTTCAGGCCGCCTCGCTGGTGCCGCCCTCGATGTTTTTGCCATCGAACCGACCCCTGCTGATAATCCGCTTCTGCAGCTGCCAAATGTCGTTGCCGCGCCGCATATTTCCAGTGCCAGCTTTGCTACCCGCGAAAAAATGGCAGAAATGGTCGCCGAAAACATCCTCGCCTTCTTCGCCGGCAAAGAACCACCCGACCTCGTTAACCCCGAAGCATTCAATCTAAGCTGAAACAGCGCAGGCAGCAGGCAACTGCCCGCGTGTCAGGCGCGCTGCATCTTCATGAAAAACAGCAGCGGCATGCCCTCATAGCGGGCCGCTTTCGCGCATTGCCCGATCAGACGGTCGTCGACATGATGCTCTTCAATGCGTGAAACCCTTAAGCCAGAAGCTACAGCGGCATTGAAAACATCAGAAAGACTGTGACAAAGGCTCTCCGGCAGAATGTGGGCGTTATTATCACTGTTTTTGAAACGGGCAGTGATACCAAGCAGATGCATGGCCGGGTGCAGGCCACTGATAAAAATGTCGGCATCCGGGCGGGCAACCTTGCAAATGCCGCCGAAATAATTCGGCAGATCATTTATATGCTCGATAACCAGACTCGAAACCACCAGATCGAATTGTTCATCAGGAAATGGAAACGGCTTGTTGAGATCGGCATTGCGCCAGCTGATATTCTGCCCCTGGCTTTTGGCGCGAGCTTTGCTCAACATGCCCTCAGAAAAATCAGCTCCGGTGATCGTGGCCCCTGGAAAGTTCTGGCGCAGCCATATCGCCAGCCGGCCGGTACCGCATCCGCAGTCGAAAATATTCTCGTAACGCCTTTTCAACAGCTCAGGAAACAGATGCATCTGCTCCAGCATTATCAATGCATTCGACTCTTCGTCATAAATTTCTGACCAGAGGTCGTAACCTTCCTGAACACCCACAATTTTAGGGTTTTCGGGCAGATACGGGGTTTTAAAAGGCACGCGCGGCATGGTTTTTGACATCGCTCTTCCTTTACAGAAAATTTACCCCGACAATATGACGCAAAAAGCCCGACATTGCAACCGGCCGCCCGCGGCATACAATTTCGGGCATAAATCATAGACAACCGTCTACAGGCCGAAGCTGCCCCACCTGAAAAATAACCTGTTAAAAACGTTGTGCTATAATCGCAGAATAACCCGGCAATAACATAAATCGAGAGGTAAGCCATGACCCGGAATCTCAGAATCGGCTACAAACATGTATTATTTGCACTGCTTGCACTGTTGCTGCTGCCAACCCTTGGCTTTGCCGGCGAACTTCTCGAAAAAGCCCGGAAATTCGACAGCCTGATTGCGGCTGACCATATGCCAAGAGGCCTGGTCGTCAACCTGCAGCCGATAGAAGATGGTCAGAAAATGCGTTACCGCTCAGCCGGCGATTCCACCATCTGGACCGGCGCCTACATCGCCTCACAGGTTTACCGTTACCGGGTCACCAGCGACACCGCCGCCCTCGATAACCTCGAAAAAGCTCTGCGGGCCTTCGTGCAGCTGCACGAAATGGCAGGCAGCACCGGTTTCATCGGCAGAGCATTCGGCACCCGCGAAGAGCTCGGCGACAGTGCCGACATTCAACCCGGCATCGGCAGCTACAGCCATCTGGTTTTTAAAGCCGACACTTCGCGCGACCAGTATACCGGCATTTTCATGGGCTGCGCCCTTGCCTGGCCACTGATTCGCGATGAGCAGCTGCGCCGCGACCTGCAGAAGATGATAGGTGCCGCCGCGCATAATCTCAAACAGAACAACCTGGCTCTGAAAGTGCAGATCAACGGTTTTTCGCCATCGACTTTCGACCTGAATCCAGATTACGCCTATCAGGACCGCATCACTCCCGAAGAATGGGCTAAAGTCGACGATTTTCCGGCAAATGTTTTTGCGGCCGCCGTACCCTACTCTGAGAGGCTCGCCAGAATCATTGCGCGCTTTCAACCTCCGCCGGTGCGCGGCGGCGAAGCTCTGCGTGCCCTGCTGATGTTTCAGACCGCC
>CAZFUG010000049.1:0-8421 GCA_964522035.1 uncultured bacterium | reverse complement strand
AGGACCCCGAGCTGACGGCCTTTTTCAATGACGAACTGCTGAACCGCCGCCAGCTGCACGTAACCGCCTCTGAAACCTCGCAGCTGCTGTCTGACATCTATCTCGGCCGCAATCTGCCGGTCGTCGAAAATCGCCTGAACGGCGTTTTCAAGGCAATCGGCAAAGTATTCATCAATATTCTGGCGATGCGCGCCGGCATCCCGGACTCTCTCGTTCTGTGGGCTGAGCCGGTAACAATGCTGCCAGTTACCTGTCTCGCGCAGGCAACCACCGGCAAAATTCTTAAGACCCTTGAATTCTTCAGACAGCCTGGCGCCTTTGCGGTTTTCAACCTGCTGGCCGAAAAGCTCGAAGGTTACGCCGCCAGTCTCAAAATGTTCAAAGCCGAGCATGCCGCCAGAAAACTGCAGAAAAAGGCAGCAGAAATCAAAGGCTGTGCCGCTTCGAATATCGATGAATTTTCAGATACCATGCGCTCGTATGTCGGCTGCAATCTTGGCTTTTTTGCCCTGCTCGGCATTCTCGACCAGCCTGCCGACCCGCGCCTGCGCCATGCGGCACTGGCAATTCTGCCCCGGTCATTTGAGCCGATCGCCGACGAGGCGAACAGCATGTACACTTTTATTGAAGCTGCGTTCAGCGGGCGCGCTACAGACGACCCTTTGCTCGAGGCCGCACGCCAGACTCTGCGACTCTACCCCGAAGATCAGCTCGGCCGCCGCTTCGACCACAGCCAGACCATGCGCCATTCACTCTGGCCCGACCGTTTTGGCCGCTACGGTCGCCAGAGTATCGACCTGATACCTATTAACCAGAGGGCTCCGCACATTTTCATCTGGCAGGAACCACCGAGAATGCTGGTTACCGGCAGCGACGACCAGACCAGAATTGCCCCGGTCGGCTATCTGCTCGCCTACTGGTTTGGCCGCCACCACGGCCTGCTGACCGAAACCGACTGAAACCTGAATGCGGAGTCATCAGCTTTCGCAAATGCCAGTCCTCTGTCACACAAGAATTAGAGGCCTCTTCGTCCCGCGTTTATGCCCCAAAGGGTACGGCAGGGATCTTATCATTAAGAACTTAGATCCATGTTTCCCCATTCCGGGGACAAGCGCAGGGATGACGCACAAACTGACACCTATTGAATTCAAATGTGACAAAGGACTTTAGGATTACACAGGCGCCTAAAGAGGCACAAAAAATGCATCAGGGGTCGCACGAAAACCCGGTTTCATTCAGGAAAAACCCTGAGCCTGCCACTGACCTTCAGCTGCAAACCATTCTTTTCAACCACTTCGCCCCAGTTTCTGAAGCCTTCCGGGGGCAGATAACAGCATTTTGCCGTATCATATCTGCCGGCAATACCGGTCATCGACTGCATCGAACTGGTCGCAGCAGCTTTCACGCCGTCGTCGGTGCTGCGACTGCCGCCATAATAGTCGTTACCCGGCCACGAAACGTGATCCCAGGCTACGACACTGAAAAATTCGCAGTCAGAAAAATTATCGCCGGGCTCGGCATAGTCGGCCGGCCGACAAAGCTGCGGGCGGTTTTTCCCGGCATTGAGAAATGGGCGTACCAGCAAAGTCACCCCGTTGATTTCATGCCGCGCATTGCGGCATTCGTTATAAGGCCCGTAATAAACCGCTCTGATATTCGCAAACGAGCGGCCGTGCTGATGCAGAAAGCGAAACAGCACCTTTTCGATCTCGGCGCCCAGTTGCCCCTTGAATGGCCCGGCAAACATGCCGCAACCCACCCCGGGAATTGTGATTAAAGCCTTTCGGCCAAGCTTTTCAGACTCTCTGTCCGCATACAAAAAAGCAGGCAGCAGGCGCTTTTCATACAACCGGTAAAAAGCCTCGGCTTCGATGTGACCATTGCTGACCACCGCATCCCAGTCAGCGGGGGGCATTTTTTCAGAACCGGTATCGAGAAGCGCGCCCGGCAGAAAAAGCAGGGTGCCCGTAAATGGCCCGGCATGAACGTTCGGCTTCTGATGCAGGCCGTCATCAAAAATCGTCACCGGAACCGCGGTGCTTATGTAGCCAAGCAGCGAAAGCTCTTCCATTGCCCAGTCGCTGCCATCGCCGACAACGGCACTTTCGGCAAAAATCATCGGTTTCTTTGTCTGAACAAGCTTTTCGATAAATTCTTCGGCAGACAGCTTCGCCAGATCGGCTTTTTCGAGCTGCCTGGCCAGAAAAGCACCAGGCTTTTTGCCGTTTCTCAGCGTTTCGAGATAATGCTCCGCCCGGTTAAAGACGTCAGGGTGCAGCAGAAAAGTGTAACTCCCCATTTCCCCTCCATTGGCGGCATTATGCAGAAAACAGCAGAACAGAATCAGAAACACGATAATGTTTTTTCGCACCGCTCAGAATCACTCTCTTGAAAAACTTTTCAGTATTATACCCTCTGCCACGAAAAAATTCATGGTGTTTTTCAGGCGCGTTTTACGCCCGGCCCGCTTATCGTGCTGCGGCCGGTGTTGCTGCCGGTAACGTTTATCTGGGTCCCGATGCGTTCCTTGAGCATGGCGACGTGCGAAATCACTCCGATCAGCTTGCCATCCTGCTGCAGCCCGGCGAGCGTATCGAGCGCAACCTGCAGAGCGTCGTCATCGAGAGTACCGAAACCCTCATCGAGAAACAGCGAATCGACCCGCACCTTTTTGCTGGCAAGCTTTGAAAGACCAAGAGCCAGAGCCAGACTGACAATGAAGCTTTCGCCACCCGAAAGATTTTTTGTCGAGCGCACTTCACCGGCCTGATATTTGTCGATAACCATCAACTCGAGAAGGTCCTGCTGGTCTCGCGTTAACAGATACCTGCCCGTCATTTTTTCGAGCTGCTGGTTGGCAAGGCTTACTATAATGCCAAAAGTCAGGCCCTGAGCGAACCTTGAAAATTTCTGGCCATCTTTCGAGCCAATCAGCTCGTTGAGCAGATTCCACTTGCGGCATTCAATTGCCTGCCGGTCGAGCTCAGCCTTTCTGGTGCTGATAATCGCAAGAGCCCGCCGGTTTTCTTCAAGCCGGTGCTTCAGCCACCCGATGGCTTCACCCAGCATTTTCATCAGCGCAGCCTGTTCGGCAACCATCGCCTTAAGCTCTTCGACGGAAGCGGCACTCAGATTCAGCTGCTGTTCGCCGGCCAGTCGGGCCTCTCTGTCTTTGAGTCTGGTCGCCGCTTCAGCCACACGCGTGTCGAGTTCCTGTGCCTGTCTGGCCAATGCCTGCCGTTGCTGAGGCTCAAGACAGCAGCCGACAAATGCCGATTCATCAGCAAAGCCTTTCTGAAACAGCTTCAGCACAAAACCCTTTTCAAGCGCCTCAAGATCAAAGCTTTTCTGCTCCGTTTCTTTTTTCAATCTGGCGATGTTGGCGGCGGCTTCGTTGCGCTGGCTTCTCGCGGCTTCTGCGGCCAACGCTGCCTGCTGCAGCTTTTTCTCTGCCCGGGCAATCTGCTTTTCGCCACTCTGCTCTTCTGTGTCAGGTTCTTTGTCGCCAAAAAGTTGCTGACGTTCGGCGAGCAACCGCTGCATGCCCGCATCGAGCTCTGTCAGCAAACTCTTTTTGGCAGCAAAATTTTCGTTCAGAATAATTCCAACATCTTTCAGACTTTTAAGCCCTGCGATAATGCTCTGTAATCTGTCTGCAGTAGCGGTTTTACGGCTCTGAGCCTCCTGCCATGCGTCTAGTCTTTTCTGCAGTGAAGAAAGCAGAACATTGATATCATCGCCGGGAACTTCGGCAATGCCAAAACCGGCAAGCCTGTTGCCGATATTTTCGCGGGCAGCCACAAGTCGCCGGCTTGCCTCATCAACCAGGCCTTTGCGATCAGCAACCGCCTGACCGGCGTTTTCTGACGCCTGAATCGCCTGCGCCAGCCTGCTTTCTGCAAGAACCACTCTTCGGGCAAGTTCATGCCCATCGGTCTGCATCGTGCTGATTTGTGCTTCAATGACCTCTGCAGCGACAATCATTTTTTCGAGAGCTGCGGTGCGTTTCTGATTCTCATCAAGTTCAGGGATATTGCCCAGTGCAAACGGATGTTCGGTTGCACCGCACAGGGGGCACGGCATACCATCCATAAGAACCTTGCGGCGATCAGCCTCGTAACCGGCGATGGTTTTGATAAAAACGGCTTCTTTGAGCAGAGTGTCGCGTTCGGTCTGATATTCGCGCAGCAGTCTGCCGGCAAGCAGCTGCATCAGCTCATCTCTTTTCTGAGTCAGAGCGCGTTCTGAAGCGGCATGTTCAGTTCTGAGGCTGTTTAATTCCTTTTCGGCCGTTTTCTGTTCCTTTGCCGATTTTGCCAGGCGTTTCTCTTCACTTTCAAGGCTTGCCTGCCTCTGCAGAAGTTCTGCAGCAATCGACTGCAGACTGCCGGCAAGCTCGCTGATTGCGGCAAACTGACTGACCAAAGCCTCGTCACTGGCATTATCACGCAGAAATCCCTCTACCAGAGAGAGCTCTTCGAGCATTTTGTTCTGCTCAACCGCCAGCTGCTTTTTCTGCAGCTCGTTTTCATCGATCTGCTCTGCCAACTTGCGGCATTCGACCTCAGCCGCTTCAAACGTCTGCCGTTGCCCGACGATTTTCACATCGAGAGCGCGAACCGTCTGCCAGAGAGGCTTCTGCTCATTATGCAGCCTTCTGAGCTCTGCCAGCTCTTTCTCCGTTTCCTGATACTGCTTTTCCTTTTCCTGGCAACCCTTTTCGAGTTCCGGAAAACAGCTCTCGGCGGTCGCCAGTGCAGCAATACCGTCTTTTCGCTGCTGTCGCGTCATTGTCAGAGCCCTGTAATCAGCTTCAAGCTCCGCCGCTTTTCCGGCCAGGTCGAGTCGTTCACGCTGTGGCTTGAAAGCTTCCAGCAGTCTGTCATTCTCGACTGTCTGCACTCTGATGCCTGCAATTTCAGCGCGCAGAGTCTCGATGCCATTCAGCCATTGCAGTGCCCGCGAATCGGCGGCGTGCTTCAGCATGGCTTCAGACTCTTCGGCCTGCTTCTGCACAAGTTCTGCCGTTGTCTGAGCTTCTTCTTCGGGCAGCAGAACCCTGATGCCGCTTATTTCGGCATTAAGCCTGTCAAGCCGATCACTCTCTTCGCGTTGCCGCTCGAATACCCTGCTCGAAATGCGGCTGAAGGTATCGCCGCCGGTAATCTGTTCGAGAATCGGAGCCCGTTCTTTTGCCGGCGTCTGCAGAAACGCTGCAAAACTGCCCTGCGCCAGCAGAATCGACCTGGTAAACTGCATGAAAGTCATGCCGGTCTTGTTTTCTATGACTTCCGCGACCAGCGATTTTTTGTTTTCCACCAGTTCGCCCGTATCTGCGTCAGAAATTTCGTGCGCCGGTTCCTGCAGGTTGCCGGTCGGGCTTTTTCTGGCACGGGTCTGGCTCCAGTGGCACCTGAACCGGCCCTTCTGCGACTCAAACACGACTTCGGCAAAACATTCGGCAGTCTTTCGCGACATGATTTCGTTGCTGCTTTTTACAACCTTTTTCAGTCTTGGAGTCATGCCGTAAAGCGCCAGACTTATCGCGTCGAGAATCGTCGATTTTCCTGAACCGGTCGGGCCGGTAATCGCGAAAATACCATTGGCCAGATAGGCAGGGTCAGTAAAGTCGACCAGCCACTCGCCATAAAGAGAATTCAGATTTTTAAAACGCAGCTGCTGTATCTTCACGCAATCCCCCTCTATTCCCGGTTACTGTCTTCTTCGGCGATAAGATTCAGAATTTCTGAGTAGGCCGCCTGCAGTTCCTGCCATTGCTCGCCTGCCACCCCGTTCATTTCAAGAAATTTCTGAAAAACTCTCTTTTCATCGAGGCTATCGATTTCAATACCGCTGCCGATGCCCTCGATCAGGCCGCTGACCAGCTTCTGGTTCTTCACTCTGACAACATCGATCGGCGTGCCCTCGACCAGCCGGTAAACCTCATCCTGCAGGTCGGGTCTTATCTCTTCGCCTGTGTAGTCGACTTCGACCCAGGCATTGCTGTTTTCTTTTACCAGCGTTTTCAATTGCGATCTGATCTGCTCGGAATTGCCGGCGATTCTCTGCATGGGTCGACCGCAGGGCACCGCAATTTCTTCGACCGCAGGGGTTCTGCCCGAAAACTCTGCCAGCAGCACCTTTTTCTGCTGCCCGGCTTCGCCAAAACCCATGGCAATCGGTGATCCGCAATAGCGCAGGTGATCTTTTCCGGCCACTTTCTGTGCCACATGCAGGTGTCCCAGCGCCAGATAATCGATCGTTGCCGGAAAAATTTCACTCGGTGCATGCGCCAGCGTTCCGACATAAAGTTCTCTGACGCCGTCGTCCTCGCTTACCTGGCCGCCCTGGGTAAACAGGTGCCCGGTGGCAATCACCGGAATCCCGCCGTTGTCTTTTCGCAGATTTTCAGCCACCGTGCACACCCGCGCATAATGTTCCTGCATTCCCTGAAGCAGTTTGGCTCCCTTTTGTTCGATGGTCTCACCGGCCTCGACACTGCGGATATCGCGATCGCGCAGATAGGGCACGGCACACACCACAGCAATAGGAGTCCCGCCGCTTTTCTGCCTGATTACAATCACTTCATCTTCAGGTTTTTCGCTCGCCGTTCCGATCACATGCACATTGAGGGCCTTGAGAATTTCTTTTGGCGCATCGAGAAACGATGGTGAATCATGGTTTCCGGCAACGATGATCACATGGTGACAGCACGACCCGGTCAGGCCGGCAAGAAAACGGTAATACAGTTCCTGTGCCCGGTTCGGCGGCGCGGTATTGTCGAAAATATCGCCGGCCACGACCAGCACGTCGACCTGCCTGTCGATTATCGTCTGCGTAAGCCAGCCCAGAAAGCTTTCGAACTCATCGTATCTTTTAAAAGTCTCAAGCGACCGGCCAAGATGCCAGTCAGAAGTATGCAACAACCGCATTCATACCCTCCGTGACACTATCATAGATTATCTTTATTTCCCCGAATGATTTTATCTGCAGAAAATGCAAATCGTCAGCCCTTTACAAGTCGGTGCATTTGTTCTGCCTGGAAAACTTGCATCTGGCTTTGATATATCTTCATATAAAATTCTATTTTATAGATTTATAAGCATTGCTAAAATGGCAATACCAAGACAAACATAGCAGGTAATTCGGAATTTTCTTTTCTCATCGAAAACTTTCTTTAGCCCGTCAACAATGCAAGCTTCTAATTTTACAATCTCAGGGCCTTTCTGGGAGTTAGAGAAATATTCGAGAATACCATCCCAGGTTTTTGAAGAAATAAAGTCCAGTAAACCATCAGAAGTAATCAGACTTTCGAACATTTTATCCTCTTCGAGACGTGCTTTTTCCTGGAGACTGCCAGGATCGCCTTTTTTTACCACGTAATCTTTGAGCAATGGTTCGATGTCGCTCATTATTTTGCGCGTTTTGCTATGGGAACTCTTCCTGTAAATGGCTAAAAATACCGTTAACACAATAAGATGCATACCCATCGGAACCAGAAACCCAGTTTGAGAAATCGAAGGAAACAGGCCAAAATAGTAGAGCGCCGTAATTAGAATGGTATACAGTAAAATCAACATCAATTCCTCCAAAAATACTCTTTACCAGACTTACTAAAAAAGCTACCCAATACCGAGCGGAGCCATCGCGCAGCGAGAAAACCGAAAGTGATGCAAAAGTTGCGATTTTTCGCAACTTTCGTGATGATACTCGGCGTTCCGGCTAGGCGCCGATGTTATGTGATCATTTCAATTTTTTTATGTCTTTTCGATTTACATGCAGATAGGCAAGATAAATCGCTTTACCCTCTACTTCATAAAAAACAGTTGTTTGCTTACTTAATACAGCCTTGCGCAACCTTGGGATATGATTCGAAATCGGAAACATCAATGGGTTTTTAATTATTAAGTCAAGCTGAAGGCCCAAGCTTTGCTTGAAATTAGCAACTTCTTTGGCTGACCAGTTCTGATCCAGATATTCAAGAATATTTTCAAGGTTACTAACAGCTTCTTCTGACCAATGAAGCTTATAGACCATATCTTGTTTTGACTTCTTCGTGAGGAATTGTGCGCCCCTCATCAATATCTTTCAATCCCCGAAGAATCCCTTTTCTTTGCTGATCAGGCAAGTCATTCCACCAATCCTGGTTTTTGGATCTGGCATCCTTGATTTTCTTTAAATACTGAATTGTATCGCTGTCATTGAGTCTTGCCAGCCATTCAATAAGTTCCAATTTTATTGCTTCTTGTTTCATAAAATTCCATCTTTTTCAATTTTCAGTATCTTCTCAAGCTCAATAAATTCATTTTACCACCAGAATCTGGTAAGTTCATTTCCTTTTTTTGATCACATAACGATGGTCGTGATCGGAAAAACGAGACGGGCGCGGGTGTTGCGCAAGCAAGACCCGTGATCCGGCCG
>CAZFUG010000048.1:0-21924 GCA_964522035.1 uncultured bacterium | reverse complement strand
AAAGCCATCATCAAGAAGCATCAATTCTGGCTTAAAGCGTTTTTCTGCAATTATCGCCGCATGGTGACGGTTTTTGCCGAGAAAAACCGGAACTTCAGGAAATCTGGAATTGAGAAGCAGCGCCTCATCGGTCAGTTCTGACGGGTGTTGCCCCCTGCCCTGCAGATGATAAAAACTGCGTTCCCATGGGCTGCGGTAGCCGCGGGAAAGAACGCAGCAGCGATGCTGTTTTAACTCTGCAAGCAACTCGAACAGCACCGGGGTTTTGCCGGTGCCACCCATACTCAGGTTGCCAACCGAGATTACACGGGCCTGCGGGCGGTATTTGAGAAAATCGAAGGTCGCAAAGAAAATTCGCTCGGCGGCAGTCAGACTGCTGTAAATCTTTGTCAGGTATACAAGCATTGTTAACCCTGCGCCAGCATGGCTTCAAAAGCCACCCGCATTTTCTGCAGCCTTGCTTCGTTTTCGGCGCAGAAACCCGGGCGGGCCTGGCGAAAATCGGCTACCTGATTCTGCTGCAGAATCTGAATTCCGGCGTCAGTGGCCAGTTCCATGACCTTGCTGTCGTATGCGGCGAGTTTAACCGGCAGACCGGCCCTGATCATCGCAAGACCAGCGTGGTAACGCATCGCCAGGCCGTGCGAGAGATTACCGCAGGCTTCGGCAAATTCAGTGAATGAGGTCGGCCTGACAATCGATGCAGCCGGGGCCAGTTGTCTGATTGCCGTCATGTCATCGCGGCGGGCGGCCAGACCTATTATCTGGCGTTCGTTGTGGCGAAGTTGATGTGCCACGAGATCGGCAAAATTACCTGATTTCCAGGGTCTGAGATTCAGACCGAGCGGGCCATTCTTTCTTGGCTCAGCCTGCCACCTGACCGGGAAAATCCATGACCAGTCAGCGCCAAACTCAGCCTTTATCGGCCCAAGCTCGTCAAACAACTTTATCGACTCCATATCACGCAGCCAGGCATGGCTGACACGGCGAAGAGCTCTGCTGACGATGGTGCGGGCCCATCGGCTGCGCAGCGGCCCGACTCCGGCACCCCAGAGAGAGGTTTTACAACCCATGGCAGCAGCGGCCATCAGACGCAAAGCAAACCAGGTTACCCCTTCAAATGACCAGTCCTGAAGAATGCCGCCAGAAAACACGGCATGACGGCTTTCGGCGGCCGCCTGCAGATACGCCGGCCATGAAACCAGGCCACGGCGACGCACCGGTGCGGCCGGCCCCTGCGCCAGCGAACCGCTGGTAACCGTGGCACTGCTGCCGGCAGGCATACAACTGCAGATCGCCTGCAGAATCGTTTCGTCGCCGAGGTTGCCTTCGCCAAAAAAGCCGGTAATGAGAATTTTCATAGGCGATATACTGACTTAAATTGCCCGCAACGTCAAGTAACCCCCAAAAGTTACAGCAGGCGGGAAAGGATTGGAGCGAGTCTTTCTTTCCAGACAGGTATTTGGCCAGCGAAAGGCTGCGGCGCAGAACGGTATTCTTTTAGAGCTTCTGCGGCAGCGGCCGGAGTAGAGACAAAACGGCCGATCATCTGATTACCATGCAGAGAATCCAGATCCGGTGCCCAAACCTCAAGGCCGCAGGCAGCATATTCATAGGCCTTGATCGGGTCTACTCCCTTAATCAGAGGCAGATCTCGAAACGGTATCAGACCGATATGGCATTTAACCAGAAGCTGCATCAGGTCATTGTGATTGAGATGCCCGTGATTTTTAACATTCGGCAGATGCAGCAGGTCGGAAAACGTTTTGCCGCGGCCGGTTCCGGCGATGTGCAATTCGACGCCGCCGAGGCTGGAAAGCATCTTGAGCCATTCGCAATCGACCAATTCGTAGTGAGCGCCTGATGAAACCAGCCTGATCGGCGACGGCCCTGAATCACTGTTTTTTTCGAGCAGAAAGCGGCGATTGTCTGCAGCTGCCTGCCCCTGAGCAAGAAAATCTTCTGTGCAGGCATTGGGTGAAAGAACGACTTTATCGCGACCACTGACAAGAGACTCTGCAAGAAACTGGTGTGAAACACTTATCAGGTTGGCTTTTTCTTCGATCGCAGCTTCATACCGGTGCCATACGGAATTTTTCTGCCCGGGAAAGCTGCCATGCAGGTCGCAGCGGTCATAGAGAATACGAGCCCATGAAAATTCTGTAAGCGCAGCCAGCGAAGGTTCGGCAAGCCAGAGAATAGCCTGTGAAAAACGGCAGCCCAGCTGCTTCTTCAACATTTTTGCGGCAATCAGGCAGACAATTTTCTGTAAAGCCGGAACAGACGAAGCTTTAAACGGCACTCTGAGTTTTAAAACCGTCAGCCGGTCGGTGATTTTCTCTGTCGCAGCTGACCAGCCCGGGCTGGCAAATGGTTCAACGAAAAGAACCCGATAGCCCAGCGCTGCAAGTTCTCGGGCAAAAGCCTGGTGGCGCTGCTGCAGCCGCGAAAATATTACCGGCGCAACAAAAACCACTGTCGATAAAGAAGCAGGGGGGGTCAGGAACAAGCTCTCAGCTCCTGTTGCAGCAGGGTTTCGAATTGATCGACCATACCCTCATAGTCGTTAATCACGGCGAAACGGTCGATGGCAGCCTGGCTCAGGCGAGAGTAGACCTCAGGCATGGCGATCTTTTTAAAAGCATGCGCCAGAGCATCGGCATCGCCTGGTCTGATAAGCAGACCATTTTCGTCGTTCCTGATTATTTCGGGGATTCCGCCAATATCGGTGGCAATACATGGTATTCCGAAGCGCATGGTTTCAAGAAGGCTGAGTGGTATGCCTTCGCCAAGTGATGGCAGCAGCGCGACATCGATTTCGGAATAAAACCGGTCGGGCTGCTGAACAAAGCCGTAAAAAGTGACCAGCCCGGTTAAATTAAGTCTGCAGCAGAGCTTTTCAAGGTTTTCGCGTTCAGGCCCGTCGCCAAAAACATGAATTTTACCGATGCCACAGTGGTCAACCTGATCGGCAATGGCTTCAAGAGCCCATCGATGCCCCTTGTTAGCATGAAGTTTTGCGGTAATCGCGACCTGAAGCCTTTTCTGGGGCAATTTCCGGGGCGAAAGCGCCGGTCCGGCAATGGAATTTTTAATTACGCAAAGATTGCGCGGGCTGGCACCCTGATCGAGCAGGTGATCGCAGACAGCCTGAGAAACCGCTACCTGTCTGGTACTGTACTGATAATAAGCTTTCTGGTTAAGACCATGCACGTGCGAAACAACCGGCACACCCGTCAGGCGCCCGAGAATACCGGAAATCAGACTGGCGCGGTTAAGATGCGAACTGACGATTTGCGGCCGCAGAGCTCTGAGATCGTGCAGCAGCCTGGCCATAAAGAAAATTCCACCGGCCGACATTTCGGCGACTGAGTATTCTATGCCTGCCGATGCGAGGGCATCGCTGAGTGGCAGACCGGCGCAGGTCGCCGACACGCGCCAGCCTCTTTCCTTCAGGCTCTTCATCAGACCGAGTGCCAGACGTTCACCACCGCCAAGTTCGCCCGATGAAATAGCGAAATGCACGTGTGGCTGCTTTTTGAGCATCTGCGAAAAAATTTCAAGATGCTTTTCGATGCCGGTCTGGCGGTTAAAAGAGATTTCTACCCGCCGCCGACCCTTTTCGCCGGCTGATTTGCGAAAATCAGGCGCAGCGGCAAGTTTTTCGAGGCAGTCGGTGAGCTCGCTCAGACACTCTGGTTCAAACAGCAAACCGGTCTGACCATGGTCAACAAGCTCTGGAATACCGCCGACTCTGGCACCGACAATCGGCAGGGCTCTTTCCATGGCTTCACAGACATGAATGCCAAAAGCTTCCTGGCGGGAAGGGGCGACGAAGACGTCGAGGCCGTCGAGAAATGCACGCTGGTCGCTGACCTGGCCGGTAAAAAAGCACTGGTCGCCGATACCGAGCTTTGCAGCCAGAACCTCAAGTTCTGCCCGATGCCGGCCCTCACCGCCGATTACAAGTGAAAATGGCACCGAGCGTTTTTTCAGTTCAGCGCAGGCCTCGATCAGGCGGTCGATACCTTTTACCGGGTGCAGGCGTGACAGAGTTCCGATTCGTACCGGCCCGTCAACCGTTGGTTTGCCACCCGTAGGCCTGATATTAACACCCGGGTAAATGACGCTGCATTCGTCAGAACTGAGTTTGCGGATATTGCTGCGGTACCAGTCTCGCAAAAAGCGGCTCGGAAAAATAATATAGTCGGACAGGCGGCTCATGAGCTTTTCAACATGATGATAAGTCTTTGTTTCGTAGCCATGCACAGAGGTAACCAGCCTGGTCGCAGGAGAAAGCACACAGGCAATACGGGCCCAGAAACTGGCTCGAAACAGATGTGAATGAACGATGTCAGGCCTGAAAGCCCGCAACAGCATTAAAATGCGAAAAAAGGCAGGCAGATCGAGCATTTTTTCGCCAAGCAGATGAACTTTAAAACCCTCGTTACGAAGAACTTCGCCAAGGGGGCCATCGCGAAAGCAGGCAATCTCGACGTCATGCCCTTCTTCTCTGGCACGACGCGCCAGATCGAGCGCCACGAACTGGGCGCCACCGAGAGTTAGGGCATTGATGATTTTTAAAATTCTCATTTTTTCAGGTCAGATTGAGGCATCGAGGTGGAAATTTTTTCATTTAAGCTGACAAATTCAGCTTCTGCAGCTGTCAGAGTCATACGCAGCGTCGCAGCCTTAAAAACATTGATCTGGGTAGACAACGCTCTGATCTGTTCAGCCCATGCGGCCATATTTGCGGCAAGAAACTTTTCATCTGCATCGACCAGAGCCTGAAGTGCTTTACAACTGCTGACAAGCAGCCGGGCGTTTTGTTTCAGCAGGTCGTGATTCTGGTCAAAAAGCGCGCTCCAGAGACCATCGAAAGAACGGGTAAAATCGAGAAGCACCATGGCCCGGTCTGTTTTAGGCATCTTTTCGTAGAGAAATGAGAGACGGCGTGAAAAGCGCAGCATTTCGTCATGCGCCCGCACCGGGTCAAGATCGAGCTGGCGGCGAATTTCGCCGATAACACGTCCAAGATCGCTGAACTTGCTGCCCCAGGCCGGGTCAAGCTTTCCCCATTCCGGCGGAAACTGGTTGAAGGCGCTCGAAAAATCAACCCAGCGTGACATCAGCTCGAAAAGATATTTTTCGGCCTTTTTTTCATCGGTATAATTTTCACCCAGATTTCTGATGGCCTGGGCAAGGCCGGTAATGCCCTCGCTGAAAGCATCACTTTTGCTGGTTCCGGCAATGATCGAGAACAGATTGACGTCGCAGGCGTGCGCCGGCGTCGCCAAAAGCAGCAGACACGCCAGAAAAGTCATTAAAATTGCCTTGCGCACTGCTGTTCCTCCGAATGAATAAAATGCCTTCACTCCCTATTTTAGCATTTAACCGGAAAAATTCGAAGCTGCTGTTTTTCTCAGCAGAGCAATAGCATTGAATTAGTGGGTTCTGGTTCTGCACAAGGGATGAAGGCCCTTCGACCAGCCCGGTACCGGTTCAGGGGCCTAAAAAAGCCAGATCATGCAAATGCGACAGTCGACGAATTCTCTTTTCAGCTTTTCCGGTCGGTGATTGCTTTTGCAGTCACAGAAGTTTCTGGCTGAGCTGCGCATTCCTGCAGGTTAGCCCGGGCAAGAATCGCTCTGGTGATCAGCCAGGCGATCAGAGTGCCAAACAGCCAGCCGGCAGCAACATCGAGAGGAAAATGCACGCCAACGTAAATTCTCGAATAACCAACGAGAAATGCCAGCACCAGCAGAGGCAGTCCGGCCTTAAAGCCACAGATCATCAGAGTGACTACAGCAAATGCCGCCGTGTTTGCCGAATGGTTCGACGGAAACGACTTGCTGGTTTTAACCGGCAGAAGCAGGCGACAGCGAAAGCCGTCGGTCTGTTCTAGCGAGCACGGGCGGGTTCTTCCGACTGCCTTTTTGACAACGCGGGCGCAGAAAAGATCGGTGCCGCCCACTGACAGCAGCAGCGCCAGTGCCAGCACCCGCAGGCGCTTTCCCCCGCGGCAGATCATGAGAAACCAGGCGAGTAAAACGAATGGCAGCCAGGTTTTCGCATCGGTGATGAACGGCATGAACCAGTCGAGAAAGCCATTGGTGAATTCACCGTTCAGAAACATGAACAGGCGCTGGTCGAGGGCAAGCAGTGAATTGAGCATCAGTATTCTGTGTGAATCATTTCGAGATTTTCGAAGCGGGCAAAGTTCTCGTTGAAGGCCAGCTGAACCGCGCCAACCGGGCCGTTGCGCTGCTTGGCGATAATGACTTCGCCTTTGCCTTTGCTCTCTTCTTTTTTGTTGTAATACCAGTCGCGGTAAAGAAACATGACCACGTCGGCATCCTGCTCGATAGCGCCTGATTCGCGCAGGTCAGAAAGCATCGGTCGGCGGTCGGTGCGCGATTCAACCGCGCGCGAGAGCTGAGACAGGCAGATGACCGGAACTTCAAGCTCGCGGGCCAGCCCCTTTAGACTGCGGGAAATGGCCGATACTTCCTGCTGGCGACTCTCGGGCTTTTCGCTGCCTGACCATGCGATCAGCTGAAGATAGTCGATGATAATCATGCCTATCTTTTCCTGGGTGAAGGCGCGACGGGCTTTGCTGCGAATTTCGAGCAGGCTGGCGTTCGGCATGTCGTCGATGAGAATCGGGGTATCTTCGAGAACACCGGCCGCCAGAGAAAGCTTCATCCAGTCTTCATCGCCAAGATAGCCACGCCGCACTTTCGAACCGTCGATTCTGGCCTCAGAGCATAAAAGGCGCGTAACCAGCTGCTGATGGTTCATTTCCAGAGAAAAGAACATTACCGGCTTTCGGGAATGATAAGCGGCATACTGAGCAATATTAAGGCAGAAAGCGGTCTTACCCATTGACGGGCGGGCGGCGAGAATGATCAGGTCAGACTTCTGAAAGCCGGCGGTATATTCATCGAGATCGGTGAAGCCGCTGGGAACGCCGGTTACCGCCTGTTTATTCTCATAAAGACTTTCAAGATAGCTGAAAGTAGGCTTGACAAGATCTTTAACCCGCATATATGGCCGGGTAACCTTGAACTGACTGAGCTGCAGCACCTTCTGCTCGGCAGCGTCAAGCAGTTGCTCTGCCTGGGCCTGAGGGTCGTAGGCACTGGTCGAAATTTCGCCCGACACAGAAATCAGGCTGCGCAGCATCGACTTTTCTTTGACGATGCGAGCGTAGTGTTCGGCGTTACGTGCCGTCGGCACAACATTGAGCAACTGTGAAAGGTAACTGACACCGCCAATTTCGGCGAGACGTTCCTTGCTGCGCAGTTCTTCCTGGAGGGTGATCAGGTCGCAGGGTCGTTGAGCGTTAAAAAGGTCGACAAGCGCCTGAAAAATATGGCGATGGCTGGTCTGATAGAAGTCAACGGCCTCAACAATTTCGAGGGCAGCAACAACGGCGTCTTCACTTAACATCATCGAGCCGATAAGGCTCTGTTCTGCTTCAAGACTGTGTGGCGGAACCTTGTGAAAAACGTCTGACATGTGAACCCTCCCTGAGGTTTTCCGGTGGTGTGGTAAATACCAGAAAATTATACTTTCCCGCAAGTGACAAAAATATGTCGTATCCAGAGCGAAAAATGCCCTGGTTAATGGCCGGGCTACCGGAAAAATAGCTGAATAAAAATATTCCGGAGACAGAAAAGGTAGTGAACGGCGCCAGGCCGCTCACTACCCCTCAGTTCAGAGAATTAGTCCTGCTGCTTTTCTTCGGCAGAAATGACCACTTTGAGGTGGGCTTTTACGTCGCCGGTAAAGCGGATGGTTACTGAATGTTCGCCGGTTTCCTTGATGTGATCGGCAACAACCAGTTTCTTGTCAATGTTGACGCCAGCCTGTTTGTTGATTTCTTCAGCAAGTTCGGTGCTGGTGACTGAACCGAAAAGGCGGCCCTTGTCGCCGGCTTTGCGGGTAAGTTTGAGAACCAGACCTTCGATTTTGCCGGCCATATCTACATATGCCTGCTTTTCGCGGGCAGCCTGTTTTTCCCATGAGTTCTTCATGAGGTTCAGGTGGTTTCTGGCACCTTCAGTAGCGAGAATAGCATAGTTTCTCGGGAACAGATAGTTGCGGGCGAAGCCTTCAGCGACCTTTTTGATTTCGCCTTTTCTGCCAACCCGGGGAACGGTATTGATCATCAGAACTTCCATTATCTTCCTCCTGGGGTATTATCAATTAAAAATCGTCGTCAGAATCATCTGACGCCTGGAAAAGCGCTGGTTTCGGAGTTCTGAAGTCGGCCCAGACATCGACGATGCCGAACCAGACAACAGCCTGAGTGAAAACCAGAGCCATGCATGACAGGCCAACTCTTGCGAACGGGCCCAGCTTATACTTTTCGAACATGAAGAAAATCAGCGACAACCCGGCGATGTAATACATTATGCTGCTGACTGCGAGGCAATTAGCCCCGACAGTGCGGGCAAAACCATGCATCGGCATTGTTTCATCAGCGCCGACAACATAGAAAAGCAGCCAGCCACCAAGAAAAAGCCAGATAAGATGCCAGTCAAAGCGCCAGTCGGTGAAAGGCGGCATGGTGGCGATCTGAAAGCCAAATCTGGGGGCAAGGCGCACCGCTCCGGCATAGAAAATGCCGAGGGTCAGCAGATGCCAGACAAACAGGAAAGTTGCCGGAATCAGAAGCACTGTGTAGTCAAAGACTTCACGGATATTCTCGCGAATCAGTTCTACCGATTCCTGTGATTCATGGCCCTTTTCCTGGATTTTATCGAGCTGTTTTTCAACTACCGCAATCTGACTGGCGAACTGTTCGCGCACCGGCAGCAGGCCATCAGAACTGCTGACCTGATTGGTAACGGCCCACATTCCGGTTGAGAACAGCGTGGCTGACAGCAGAGCCAGACACATTGCCCGCAACGGCGCAAGGCCTACCTTTACGGCACCATAGAGAAATGCCGCAGGCATAAGAATAAGCGGCAGAAGCATTATGGCAGCCGATGGCGTCGCGACCAAGCTGGTGAGAGTCATGGTCAGTGCCGAATAAAGCAGAAACCACAGGCCTCCCCAGGCCAGTATTACCAGAAATGCCGGCAAAGCGGCAACCGAGAGCACCAGCGCACCGATAAGAGGCATCTGGGTGGCGGCAACAAAGCCTGCCATGGTGATAATAACCATGACGGCCAGGCCCAGAGTTCTTATGGCGGTTGGATTACTCATTTGCGGTATTCTTCAATATCGAATCAGACGTTGGCGAACGGCAGCAGAGCCATGTTGCGGGCGCGCTTGATAGCAGTGGTAAGGTGCTTCTGGTGCGCGGTGCAGGTGCCGGTTGATCTGCGGCTGGTGATTTTGCCGCGATCGTTGATATATCTTCTCAGGCGGGAGATATCTTTATAATCGATGAAAGAAACTTTGTCTTTGCAGAAATGACAGACTTTTCTGTGTCTGTGTCTTTTAAATTCAGCCATTTTTTTCCTCCGTTGGAATGCTGGTTAAGAATTATAGCCCGTTCTCAGAACGGAACTGCGTCATCGTCGCCGCCCATGGGACCGCTGAAATCAGCGCTGAAGCCGGGATCATTGCTACCTTCTTCAGCGGCATCGCCGCGGCCGCCACCGAGAAACTGAACGTTATCGGCAACGATTTCTGTTACGGTGCGTTTCTGGCCTTCCTGGGTCTCGTAGCTGCGGTTCTGCAACCTGCCTTCAACGAGAACCGGGCGGCCTTTGGTAAGAAATTTTGCGCAGTTCTCGCCAGTTTTGCCCCAGACGATGATATTAAAATAGCTTGTTTCTTTTTTAAAATCGCCGTCGTTGCCCTTGTAGGTGCGATTTACGGCAATGCTGAAATTGGCGACCGAAGTGCCCTGAGCAGTGTGCCGTAATTCGGGGTCTCTGGTGAGATTACCGAGCAAAAAGACTTTATTGAGATTGCCAGCCATGTTAAACCCGGCTTACTGACCGCGAACGGTGGTCATGAAGCGAAGAATTGTCTGATTGATCAGATAAGTTCTTTCGAGTTCTCTGAGGGCATCGCCGGTAGCCTGGAAATTCACGAGAACGTAGTTACCTTCGCTGTGTTTTTCCACGGGGTAAGCGAGGGGGCGTCTGCCCCATCTGTCGATCTTTTCGATCTGGCCACCGTTTTTGGTGATTGCATTTTCTACTTTGCCGATGAGAACATCAAGGGCTTCAGTTTCAATGCCGGGTTCGGTGAAGAACAAAGTTTCGTAAGGTTTCACTGATGAAAACCTCCCTTCGGATAAGTTTCAGCCTCTGTCACATTAAAGACAGAAGCAGGGACGTACCCCGCAGTATATCACCATTTTTCAGGCAAAGCAACAGTTTTTCTGACTGCGGATGAACACAGAACGGGCGTCTATTGATTAGTTCAAATACTTCATAGCCACAGATGAACGCGGATAAATCCAGATAAAAAATATTGCGAATATGGAGAAAGACTGATCCAGTGTCACATTATGAATTAGTGGCCTATCCGTCATTCCTGCGAAGGCAGTGATATATGGCAAAAAAGCTGGTCAGCGGGTAAAAGAGGTAATTTTCAGTTTTTCACTGCCGGTCATCTGGGTTTCGAACAAAATTTCGGTCTTCAGACCTGAAACTGCAGCTGGCAGCGATGGCATATTCGACCTGGCGGTTTTATAATCGACCGCTTCGACGAAGATAAGGCGATTATAAGCGCAGATTTCCAGCATTTTCGCGATTTTTGCGGCATTGGCCGTCAGATATTCAGGCCCGATAGCACTGTAACCAAGCGGAACATACATCGTTGGCCGCTGGCAGACAATAATGCTTTCTTCTCCGATATTCAGCCGAGCCAGCTGCTGCCTGACCCATTTGAATTCGCGGTAAAGAGCGATATTGTTGGTGCCGCGACTGCCTGAAGCCATCGGCCAGCTGGTGATCAGCATTATAAAGGCAAAAGCAACCATTATCGACGGCAAGCGCGAGACTGACCCCGAAGGAAGTTTTTGCAGATTCGCGACACAAATCGCCGCCGAAACCGCAAGAAAAACCAGACACGGCAACATGACAACAACGAGTCTTGCAGTATAAGGGTTTATCGGGTTGCCTTGGGTATAAAACAGCCTGATCAGAAGATGCAGAAGAAAAAATGCGCCGGCACTGATTTCAAATATTTTCATACGGGCAGAAACAGCCGACGACACAAGGCTTTTCAGGCGAAGAATCAGACCAACAAAAGCTACAGCCAGAATTATCGGCCCGATAAAGCCAGAAAATTCGGGCAAAGTAAAGTATTTGAGCCAACCGCCGGCATTTGGCAGGAAATTTGTGGCCGCAAAAGCATCATCAAGATGCTGCACCTGAAAACTGCCTGCGTTGAAAGTAAGTCTTCGCAGCCACAACGCCGGAACAAGCAGAAGCGGAAATGCCCATACAAGCAAATGCCAGACAGTTTCTGAATTGCCTGAACTGCCTGAACTGTCTGCGCTGCGCTGCCCGGCTGCGACAGAACTTTGAATAAAGAGTATCAGAGGCGCAAAGCAGACAAAACCGACAATCGACTCATAGCGTGAAAAAGCCAGAAGCAGCAGCACAGAGATTACCGGCGCGGCACCGACGCGGCCTTCGACCATTTTTGTGACCATAAGCAGCATTAAAAGAACAAGAAACAGATTATATATTTCAAACCCGGCCGAACAGGTCGACTGCACAAAGGCCGGGAAAGCCGCCAGCATTATCATTGCCGCCCAGCCCCATATTTTGCCCGCATATCCGGCAATCAGAGAATAAATCAGAACGAGTGACAGCCAGGCCAGACCGAGATTCAGAATCAGAGCATTTCCAGGTCTGTAACCGATAATGCTGTGAACCACCGAGAGTAAAAACGGGTATCCCGGCGGCCGCATCTCGGTCTTGTAGGTCAGGCCTTCGAACATGCCATGATAAAAATAAAGTCCTTCAAGCGGCAGGCGAGTCTTGAGACCCCTGTGCATTTCGAACGAAACACCGAGAAGGTTGGTTTCATCGGCAAGAATTCTGAAATCTGGCGGGCTCAGCAGAACTGCACAACCGACCAGCAACAGAGCCGAAATAAACACGGCCTTATGCCGCGCAAGCCATTCAGAACAGACAATCTGTCGTGCCACACCCCAAAACGAAGCAATAGCAGATACTGCTATTATCATCATAAAAAACCATGAAAGATTCTGATAACAGAACTCTGTCGTTGCAATTCCGGGTACAAACCCGGCAATCAGAGCGATTATCGAAGTGATCGTCAGCACAGCAATTTTTCTTTGCATGTTACTCTCTTTTATTCTGGCACATGTTTTGAAATACGCAGTTTACGGTTAATGGAAAGCTGTGATTCATAGAGGGTTTCGAGGGCAAAGTCAGAGCCTACCTCAGAATTTTCAACACATCTGCCCGTATCGGTTTCAATCTTCTGAACCACGATAAGATAGCGCCAGGTGCGGTTTTTGAGATCCTGCCTGATTTGATTTGGAAAAGCTTTCAGATGCCCGATGGTAAAGGTGTTATAACGCAAAGGAGCCATGGCGTTCGACTGCTCGGTAACCACGATATAGTCTTTGCGATCAGGAAAATTACGGGCTAAAAACTCGCGCACCGTCTTGAATTCACGGTAAAAAAGAATATCTCTGACCGCCAGATTCTGCCCGGCCACCGGCCAGCCGTGCAAAAGAACCAGCACCGCCATTATTGCTGCCCAACTGCGGTTACAGGAGAACATAACCGTCAGGCGGCGCAGCAGATAAACCGCAAGAAAAACCAGCAAAGGCAAAAAGACGATGCCCAGCCGCGATGTATACTGTAGAGTCATGTCGCCCCAGTAATAAGCAAAGCGCGCGGCAGCGTGCAAAATGAAAAGTCCCGCTCCAGCCACCAGGAAAAGGCGGTCAGCCCGGTATGCCAGCGCCACCTGCTGCTGCTGTTTTGCCTCGCGATGACGCGCCGGCCAGTCGAATAAAACCCAGACAATCCCGGCAACTGCGAGAAAAAACAGCACCGGCACCATGCCGTAGGCCCTTTCACTGCCACTGAAAAAGGGCAAGGCCCGCCCGATATTTTTAACAAAAAGATCGAGACCAAAAGCCTGGTCGATGCTGCTGACCTGAAATGACTGCTGACTGAAAGTCACTACCCGCAACCAGGCAACCGGCAGAAAAAGCAGCGGCAGAATGATTATTCTCAGACTGAAGTGGCCGTATTCACTGCCGGGTAAGCGCCTGAAAATGACCGGAACCGCACAAAAAAGCGCGAGAACCGACTCATAACGCGTCTGCGCCAGGAGTGGCAACAGTAAAAGCAAAGTTTCTGCGTTCCCAACCGTCGCATCTCTGATAAAACGGTTGAGCAGCAACAAAAAAACCATAACGAAAGCCAGATTGAAAACTTCGAAGCCGGCAGAGGTCATGTAAAGCACAAAAACCGGGAAAGATCCGAGAAGCAGCATTGCCACACTTCCCCAGAAGCGCCCCCAGAAAAGCTGAATCAGATAATAAACAAGAAAAAGACAGGCAAAACCGGCCATGGCGTTGACTGCAAACGCATTTTCCGGTCGGTAGCCGGACAAAGAATGTAAAGCACTGACCACGAAAGGAAAAAAGCCTGGCCGCATATCGGTAACCTGGCTTATGACACGACGCATGCCATGATAATAGTTGACGACCTGCGTCGGATTGGTGCATGCGTGCTCGTCATACATAGCCATCGCCATACTTAGCAAATTGGTCTCATCAGCAAGAATGCGAAAATCTGGTGGGGATGCAAAAATTGCCGCAATGCTCAACCCGGCCGCGAGCAAACCCGGCCACAGATGCCTGCTGAGACGCTGTCTGATTTCGCCAGGAGCCGGAAGCAGAATGAAACACCGCTGCAGCCATAGGAAAAGCGCAAATGCGAGAAAATACCAGGTGTAACTGTTGTAATACTGCTCCATTCTAACCTTGTCGAGACCGAAAAAACCGTAATAAACCGCCATTGCAGAGGTTAGAGCAGTAAGGGTCAGAATTGCTTTTGCTTTGTTATTCATGACTGAAATGACAGCATAAACCTTATCAGTTCCAGGGACTGGCGATGTTAAGCATCGCCGGAGTCGGGACACCGCTCTCGCTGGTAAGACCGTTTCCGACCTGGCCGGCAAAGTTATCACCAAAAACATAATTTCCAGCCGTGGAAATGGCGTAAGAATTGTTTTCGCCGCAGTCTGCCGAAGAGACACTGGTAAAAAAGTCATTTTTCAGTGGAGATAAAACAATTTTTGTCGTTAAAGGCCGCCCAAGCTGCCCTGAAGCATTATCACCAAACACATAAAGCTCGCCGGCGGTTGTAATCATCAGACTGTGGTTGGCGCCGGCAAATATCTTCTGAACGCTGCCGGGAGCAACTATTTTCTGAGGCGAAGCAATTACAGCAGTAGAAGTGCCAAGACCGGTCTGCCCTGTAAAATTGAGACCCCACGCATATACATACCCATCGACACCAAGCGCAAGGCAATGCCCGCTGCCGGCCGCAACGGCGACAACATCGACCGGCAGATTTATCTGAACAAAAGTCGAACTGTTATCGACCGGGTCACCGGTCGAGCCATCAATTGTGCCTTCAGTCAGCTGATAGTTTGAATTATCACCGGCAGCAAACACCTTGCCACCCTTAACGACAAGACTGAAGCCGTTGCCAGCCGCGGCAGCAGTAACCCCTGTCATTCCGGAAACCGCCTGCGGGGCGACGCCAGTTGTTGAAACACTGCCAAGCCCGAGCTGCCCCTTGCCGTTTGCACCCCAGGCATAAAGCTGGCCGGCACTGTCTACTGCCAATGCATGCTGCTTACCAGCTGATATTGCGGCAATACTGTTCAAACCCGGCACTTGTGCAGGGTAAGCGGTTGAATCACCCAGGTTGCTTCCAAGCTGCAGCAGTTCATTTACGCCACAGGCATAAACCCGGTTGTCTTCGCAAAGCAGCAGCGAATAATCATCGCGGGCAGCGATGGCCCTGACTCTTCTTGTAAAAGGCGAAAATTTCGGATAGTAAGTTTCAGCAACGCCAGGCATGGACAGTTGCCCGGCCGCATTATTACCAAACCCGACAACGGTACCGTCATCTCGCAGACCGACACTGTGAACTGCCCCACCGGTAAGAGCAATCAATTTTGCCCCGATAATTTTACCCTTGTAATTTGTGAAAATTTTCTCGGATAATAATTTGTCGCCAGCGGCGGCTGATGCGTATGCCTCGTTAAGATTGGCAAAAATAGCCGAAGAGATGACATTCATCGTTGAAAAATCGGCAATGGCAGAAAGTGCGGCTTTTGCGACAACGTCTTCCTGCTGCAGCGAGCCGCTGGCAACGATGGTGATCACATTGTTCTGACCGGGCAGAAGATCGGCCCCGCCATGGAAAACCTGATATTTCGTAGCGCCGACAACGATTCCGGCACCTTCGAGCTCAAGAGTCGCAATGACGGGCACCGCCGGCACAGATGAAAAGGTTACGGTTGCCGTGCCGTCGGGCGCGGCTGTACCCCCACTGATGGTGGCGGTTTTGCGCAGCAGGGTGATCGGATTGCTCAGATTGCCGCGGTTGATCAGTTTGAGCGAAAATACAGCACTGGCAGACGTCTGCGCCCTGAAAGCGGCACGCAGGGCTTCATCAGGCAATTTCAGCCTGATGCTCACTTCGGCAGTCACCGAAGATGGCAGTTTTTTCGAAGCATCTTCGCCGGGATTTTCAGACAACAGACCAGAATTGCGACCAGAGTCGCTATAGCAACCGGCAAGTATTACTGCCAGACAGAGGCAGGCAATCAGCAGAGTTTTTTTCATTGCAGAAGCTACCGTACACAGATTTTATTCAGTATAACCTCTGCAGTTAAGCCATGCAACAATGATTAATCCGGGCAGAAAAAGCTATTTCTGAATATGAAACAATGACACACCGGTCGGCAATGTGGCGTTGACAGTGACGTTTCCGCCATTGCCGCTGATTATCTTCACATAAGCGGCGGCGTATGGCGAAATAGCGGGAGAAGCAGAATCCCCGGCGGAGGCGACGGATACGGTTCTGCGAGCCGGACCGGTCAGACTGACAGCTGAAAGACCTGTGCCAAAACTGTAGGTTGCAGTGAGATCAAGACCCTTAAAACCATAAGTACCGCCCGAAGAATCATTTACAGCCAGAGCCAGCATGAACTTTGCATAGGTTTTATCGAAAGATTCGCCGGTAAAAGCTTCAACCGCAGATTTTTCCGTGAGCTGAACAGAAAGAAGGTTCTGTACAGAGCCATTTGAGCCATAATTCTGAGCCAGCCAGACCCCAAAAAGAAAGGCTTTACCATAATGAGCGCTCATTACAAGACTCGTATCGCTGTCAAGATGCCATTTATTAACCCTGATACTGTTAACTCTTTCAAAATAATAGTTGGCCTGCAGAGCCTTGCTCTGATTGTTCTGACTCTCGATGCGAAAACCATTTATGTATTCTGCATAGCCGGACATGGATTCATCAAGCCAGGCATCTGGCTGCGGCAGCTTTCTTTTCTGCCAGAAATGAATCATGTGCTGAAATTCATGAGCCATGGTTGCAGAAAGATCGTTGATTTCGCGGTTCAGGTCGCTGAAACTCGAGCTGAGCTGCAGAAAGAAAATCTTTTTATGGTTTGACTCGGCATAAACAGTTGCCGGATAAAGATCTGCCGCCCAGAAGTAACCGGCCGTATAGATTTTAGTGGAAATCAGAACGTAGATGTCGCCATTTGAATTGTAGTCATCATTACTCGAACTGTTAAAAGTACCTGGCGGCTCAGTTCCAAAGATTTTGCGATTAGTATCGAAAATACCGGAGCCGACAGCCGCCCATTTCGTATCGAGGCCACTGAGAATCGATTCAACTCCCGACAATGCAAGATTGTCCATATCGACGAAAAAGTAAGTCCTGCTCCCATTCGACATCTGAGAAATAAAGCGGCAACGGGCATTAACTGTCGAAATTGCAGTTGAGCCTGAAATATAAGCCTTGAAGGTTACATCGTCATTAACCGCCACAGGTCTGAGCGCCGGCCTGACCGAGCTCGACACACTGCCGAAAGTTGCCGGAGATCTGAATTTTCTCAGATTCAGATGAAAATTAAGTTCTTCAGAAGATGGCAGTGAACTGTTGTAAGACTCTTGTGAACTCGTAACAGCCGATTGGCGCAAGGCCCCAGCAACAGCCTTCGGGACCGACCAGGAAGGGGTCAGGTTTCCGGATGATCGGTTCATCAGCACAACCCAGGCTTCGGAAGCGGCCGCAAACTTGGGCATTATCAGCTGTACACTGCTGTCTTTCTTCGGAAAAGCAAGAGAGGCATAACCGGAAGGCGGCGTAAACTCGGCATCGGCGGGCACCGTTATCGGCGCATAAGCGGCATTATATGCGGCATAGGCATCGTCGTAGACAGTGGTTGAGCTGAGATTGAGGCCGGCGACGATACCGTCGACCTTTTCAAAAATCGGCAGGGCCAGGGTTGCGACATTGGCAGGGGCAGCTATCAGACGGTCGAGCAGATTCACTGCCACATCGACCAGGCTTTTGTCGCCCTTTCCGACCAGGGTTATGACGTTTTCGCTCGCCGCCACCAGGTCTTTACGGCCCACCCAGACGCGATATTGTTTGCTGTCTGCGCCAACCAGATAACCGCCGTTGATGCTCATGCTCGCAATCGCCGGCAAAACAGCAACATTCTCGAATCTGGCACTGGCAATAAAGCCACCGTCGCCGGCGGTGACCTGTGCCTGCCTGCGCAGCATCACAACCGGGTAACTGCTGCTGGAACGGTCGAGCAGACGCAGCTCAAAAAACACCTGTGGAACATCGCCGACAGCGGCACGCAAAGAGCTGTTCTCTGCCGGCAGTGCAATTTCGAAGCGAACGCTGGTAATGGGCTCGGCCGAAACTGCAGGTGCCTGGGTGACAGAAGAATCTCTGCCATCTCTGCCAAAAAAGCAGCCGGTCATGAAGGCCACAGAGATCAGCAGCACCAGAATCAGAAAACCAACCCTGCCATTAGCCATAAACAGCTCCATGGTTCAAAACTTCTTTATATATGAACCTGATTTGAACCTAACCATTTTTGCCGGTTTTGCCAACTCAATTTTGTTCAAAATTCAGTATTATCAGCTTCAGCGATGCGAAAGAACCTTGCATATTCATGCCCGGGCCAGCCTTTCGCTCAATTTTGCGTGCAAAAAGCCCGCCTGCAGCCCAAACATACTTGTGAAAGCGATTTCTTTCACAAGTATAAAAAAATGAGAGGGGCTGATTCGAGATAGTTTTTGTAATGATGTAGAAAGCTTGCTGAAAGCATTTCAAAAACCCGGCAAGCGTGATAAAAAAGCGTTCTCCGTATTGAATCTCTCAGACCTTGTCGCTCAGATTGTTTTCACTGAGGTATTTTTCGCCGATCAGCCAGGCGGCATAATCATCGACCGGGCGCGGCGGCATCTGCAGGCCAAGCGGTACCAGGCGCCAGATGCCGGTTGGCGGGTTTTCGGCAAAGTAGCGGCCGCGGGCTTTATAGGTGGTATTGCGCTCTTCGGCGAACCTGACCGGGATATCGAGCTGCAGATCATTGTAAAGCCGGCAGAGCACGGCAGCGGCGGTACCGTTTCCCATAACCACGGTATGCGGGCGGTCATCGACATCAGCGGCGCAGAAACGGCGAAAAATCCGCTGCATTTCTGACAGGTAGGCGATTCCCATTTCGCCGTGACTGAGATCGTGGTAGACGACAGCGTAACCAACTTTGTCAGAACCGGGGTCGAGCGCCAACACCCACTTTTTTTTTGCCGGTTCGGTCATGTCAGAGCTTCAGTGCGATGAATTTTTCGCCAGATCTGACCGGACCACCAGCGAGAACTATGGTAAAAATACCCTCGCGCGGCATCACACAGTCGCCCGCCTTGTAATAAACAGCACATTTCGTGTGGCATTCCTTGCCGATCTGGGTAACCTGCATCACCACGCCATTTTCGCACCAGACCAGGCTGCCGACCGGCAGCTCATAAAGGCAGACCCCGGAAGTCGCAATATTCTCTGCAAACGAACCAAAATCGACGCTCAGGCCCTGTTTGCGCATTTTTTCTATACTCTCGACCCCGAGCATGGAAACCTGCCGGTGCCAGTCGCCGCCATGCGCATCGCTTTCAAGGCCGAAGTTGACTTTCAACACCGCCTCATCGCAAGGGTCTTTCGGGGTTCCCTTGCCTTTGCTGGTGGCAAGTTTTTCAATTCTGCCGATGGCCGCACCTTCGGCAAGCCATTCACCGCTCTTGCCGCCGGTTTTACTGATAAGCCTGGTCTGTTCGATGCGGGCAGCCTTGTCGACTCCCTTAACCATGTCATACATATTCAGCATGGCGGTAGCAGCCGCGACCATCGCTTCCATTTCGACGCCGGTGCGATCAAAGGCTATGGCTGTGGCAAAGCAGCCAACCCGGTCTTTTCCGAACGGAAACAGATCGACACGCACTGAATCGAGTCGAACCGGGTGTGTCAGCGGAATAAATTCAGAAGTCTTTTTGGCAGCCATGATCGCTGCAACCCGTGATGCTGCCCAGGCGTCGCCCTTGGCAAGCGCGCCGCTGTTCAGTAAAGCCAGAGCCTTTTCGCCGGTAAAGAGTGAAGAAAAAGCGGTTGCTACACGCATGGTCGGTTCTTTACGGCTGACGTCGACCATTTTTACACGGCCTTCGCTGTCCTGGTGAGTCAGACCAGACTGTTTTTCTGAAATTTTTCCGTTCATTGCCGCCTCCATGGTTTGTGTCAAAATTTTCTTTGCCGGCTGTCGGTCACTTTAGAATCAGTAGTCCTTTCGTGAGTCCCGCGTTCATGCCCAGGAGAGCTACAAGCGGAAACGCAATAAACAACGGCTTAGATAAATACTGGCGCGGTATAACGCTATTGTTTCACAATCAACCAACGCTGTGGCACTGGAGTGTCATTATCCATACAATCAGACTGCAGTTAATTCTGCGGAACCGCCATGCGGTAGAGGTCACAGCCAAGCTGTCTGATGGCCTGAAAGTCTTCAAGCGGCCCGAGCCATTTTTCTGGGATGGCGCCGAGACCGAACCAGGCCCCGAAAAGAGCCCCGGCCATGGCTGCGATAGCATCAGCGTCGCCGCCGGAATTGGCCGCACCGATAATCATTTCGTCAAAACGCCCTTCAGACTTCAGAAACCAGTAAAGAGCCGCCGCAAAAGAATCGAGACAATAGCCACTGTTGCCGATATTTTCGATCGCGGCCCGACTGTCGAGCTTGAGCGAGTCTTTAACCGCCTTCATTTTTCGTACCATTTCGGTGGCGAACGGCTGCGATTTTTCGATTGCCCGGTTCATGATGAAATCAGGCGAAAATTCGTTGCCTTCAAGGCCGAGTGCAATGATCGAGGCAAAGGCAAACGAAGTGCCGACAACCTTCTGATCGGTATGCGTCAGGCGGCACGACTTATCGATGGCGTTCTTCAGCAACGGCAGGGTTCTAAAATATGCGAGAGCATATGGCAGAGTGCGACAAACAGCATTGATACCGGCAGACAGATGTCCGGCCTGACTCCACGGTACCCCGGCAGCAAGTTTTCGACAGGATTTAACCAGAGTATTACCTGGGAAACGCCATTCCGAGCGTTTTTTCTGCCCATGAAACCAGTCTACAAGCCTATGGGTAAGATCGTCGACCGAAAAACCACCCTTTTCGACCAGGCTGCGGGCAAAAAGCAGCATTACCTGCGTCTCGTCTGAGTATTGTCCGGGCTTGAGATGACTTACCGGGTGTGACGGAAAAGCTTTTACATAAAAGGTAATCGGCTCTTCGCCTTCTTCCGCCGAGCGATAAACGTCTTCAATCGGCGCGGCAAGGGCGTCGCCAACCGCGTAACCCAGCATACTGGCCTGGAATTTATCGATCATCTTTTTTTCCTTCGGAGTCTGGCTTTTGAATGTTGTCGCGAATACGGGCTTCCCTCAGAGACAGGAATACTCCGGGGTTCTTTTCGAGAAAGCGGTAGAATTCCATGACATCGATGGAATAAAGAATCGAATCTTCGGCGGCGACGAGCGAAAAGCGGTGAATACCGCGGCGCGGCGTCGCATAAATTTTGGCAAGAAAACTGCCACGGCCAGCGCGCAATACGGCCTTATGAGAGCGTTCAATGTTAATCACGCCAGAATCAACGATATAGAAACTTTCGCGCGTCGTGCCTTGACCGGCGAGGGTTTCGCCACGGGCAACTTTCATGCGGCCCATGATTCCCTGCAGCTGGGTTCTCTGCGTCGGCGAAAGCGACCTGAAAAGCTGCGAAGCGTCGAAAAGGCTCCAGGTATCGAATTCGCGGTTCTGGGCGATAATCTTCATCTGCCGGGCGATTTCACTGCCGCGGATAAAATAGAGAAAGTCGTATTTATCCATGACGAGAACTTTCATGTCGGTTTCGGCGATGACATCAGCATTGCGCGGAGCATTGAGAATCATCGAGGTCTCGCCAATATAATCATTATTTGAATAGGCTTTGATGGTGATACCGTCACGTTCGACACGGGCGCGGCCGCTGACTATCATGAAAAAGCGGTCACCAACCGAGTTTTTGCGGATAACCAGGTCGCCCTGTTTGTAGTTTTCGACCTTGACAAGCGTGAGAAACTCGCGTGCCTTCTCGATTGGCAGGCCCGAAAACAGATCAATATGATTCAGCACGTCGAGATATTCGAGTGCTTCGTTGCTGGCAGGAGCATTGACGGGAATAATAATCGATTCTTCGCGACCATCCGGAGCCTTTTTAAGCCCTGAGCCTTCAGGAATAGACTTTTGTGCAACATGCATCAGATAAATGCGCTTTTTAACGGCATCGGGCATATCGACAAGATTCTGCATCGGCGTATGCAG
>CAZFUG010000047.1:0-22145 GCA_964522035.1 uncultured bacterium | reverse complement strand
GCTGTTTCATATTTCTATGAGACAGCCCCTTTTGTATTGGCTATTTTGCTTCTGCCGTCACGTATCTCTCGTGTCTCTCAGTGGTATTTCTGTCACTCGCCAAGCAGATTGAGAATGGTCAGACGGTTTTCATCCTGAATTTTGAAAGTCTGCAGAGCAAACTTCGACTGCAGTTCGTTAAGACTCATATTGATGATTTCGGCGGCCATATCGACATCTTCGATTCTTGACTGGGCAGCGGTCACGTTGACAAGCTCATTCTGCAGACCGGCAACCTGACTTTCGATACCGTTAACGGCAGCACCGAGCGAACCGCGCTGAGTGTTCAGCGTCGCCAGAGCCTGAGCTGACTGACCAATTGCCTGACTGGCACTCTGAAGAGTATTTACGGTGACATCATTCAACCCCAGAGCCTGTGAATTCACGGCCGGCTGAGCGAAGGTCTCGCCACTCTGCAGAGATACCTGAAGTGAGCCATCGAGAATGGCTTTGTCATTATAGGTAGTGCCATTTGCAGTCTGATCAATCTGAGCGGTAAGCTGATCGATTTCAAGCTGAATATTGCCACGATCGGCATCGGTAAGCGTACCATTCGAAGCCTGAACCGCAAGTTCGTTGATGCGCTGAACCATTTCGTTCATTGAAGAAAGCGCACCATCAGCAGTCTGCAGCATCGAAATTTCATCCTGACGGCTGCCAATCTGCTGAATAAGGCCACGGGTCTGTGATTCGAACGCCATGACCATAGCAAGACCAGCGGGATCATCGCTGGCCCGGTTGATTCTTTTACCTCCTGCGACACGCTCGAGCGTCTTCTGACGAGCCTCGTCTGTGCGCAGCAGGTTTCTGTGTACCCTGTCTGGATTCGTTCTGCTAACCACGGCTATAGACCTCCTTGTCTATCTTCTTTTCTACCGTACTATAAATATATCTGATTTATTCGAGTTAGTCCAGTGTTTGTCGGTACAGGCTTCAGCTGCCCAAAGCCTCGATCGCCTGCTGCTCTGAAGGATAGGCATCGCCCATCTGCAGCAGACCTACCATTTTGAAAACGCCGCTGGCAAGTTCACTGAGACCGGTAAAAGCCAGTTCACCATTCTTTTCGTCGACAATTATCTCGGCCAGTTCGATTATCTGGGCAATGCCCTGCGAGTTGATCACCGGCGAGCCAGCCAGGTTAAGAATAAACTTCTGGTGCCCTTCGGGCAGGGCTTTCTGCACTGTGGCAAAAATTGCTGCACCACCGTGTTCATCGACGTAGCCACAGGGCCTGATAATAAAAACACCGTTGATATTTGCTGTGGTAATTGTGAAATTGCTCATGCCCTGATGTTAATGTTTCTGAACTTCGATGTCAATTTTTAAAAAGCGGTCAACAACTCGCCAGTTACGATTCCGCCACGCTCACCTGTAATTTTCAGCTGCCCATGGAAACCATTGCCAACCACCGGCAATTCACCCGTTTTTTCAGGAAAAAGTATGCGATATGTCTTCTGCTCTGCCTGGTCAGCGATATCAACCTGCTTTTGTGCCGCATCAACCCCGGAAATAATACCTTTTACGGTTCTGGTTGTATTTTTCGGCTGGGCAGTCGCCTTTTTGACCGGCTTTGTCACCCGCTGCGGTGTAGAAGAGGGAGCCATAAAAAGAAACCAGATCAGAGCGGTAAGCACGGCACCAATTGCATAAGCCGCCACGGCAAATCTTACCAGGCCTGGGTCAGGCTCACTCTTTTTCTGGCTTTCCTGACGGATCTTCTGGATTTTTTCGAGCTGATAGGCCGACCGCTGGTTCTGACTCCGCTTTTCTTCTTCAAGCCTCTCTTCGGCGGCGGCAAACAGACCAGCTTCGGTTTTTGCCGGATCAGCCGCGAGAATTCTCGCCACCAGGCCGGCATACAGCCTGGCATAAAGATCAGACCTGGTCGAACGACCGGTTCTGGCTTCAACATAGACCTGGAAAAAAGTTTCTTCGTCGGCATTCGAAAGCAGAATTGAAAAAATCTGCTGCTGGTTTTCCTCATCACCCTCGTTCTTGAGAGCGCCAAGAAGAATCTGACTGACCGAAGCATAATCGAAGTGAGCGAGACAAAAAATGGCATTGCGCCGCTGCACCGGCCTTATGGAATGCAGCATCTGCTCGACCAGCGAAATTGCCTGTTTCTTGTCGAAAAGAGCAAAAACCTTGAGCGCCGCAACCTTGACCTCGTCGAAACGGTGCTTGATCAGCTGTGGCAGAAGCGGGTGCAGCGCTTCGGGATTAACCACACTCAGGGCATCGATTGCAGCCGTCAACAGATCGACGTTGTCGCTTTCAAGGCAGCGCAGCACCAGCTCTGTTTCTTTGCGGGTGCCGGCCCGTTCTATGACGCCGAGAACAGCTGTCTGTTCTTCTATCGGCAGCTGAGTAAAGAAGCCAATAATACCGGCCATATGCTGGCCATAGTTTTCGCGATTTATCGCGTCATAAATCTTTTGTCGCTGTTCGGGCGGAAGATCTATAAACGCCTTTTGCTGAACCGGCTCTGCTTTTTTACCGGCCGCCTCAGGTTCTGGTTTGCGGGCAGTTTCGGGTTCAAGACGACCAGATTCGAGAAACTGCCTGACTCTGGCAACAATTTTTTCGTCGCTTTCTTTTTTGAGAAACTCGTCAACCAGAGCGCGGGGTTCATCGACACCATGCCTTATCAGTTCACTCAGCTTCAGCGCCGATTTCAGACGGGTTTCGGCTTCGCCCGACTTCAACCCGAGACTGAAACGCTCGATATACAGGCGAATGCGCTTTTCCCTGAAGTGGCTTTCGAGAACTTCGAGCATCTGAGCCGGCTCAGCATTGACCAGGCCGGCCTGAAAAAGTGACTGCAGTACCCCTTTGAGAATATTGTCGATAAGCTGATATTTTTCGCCGACGCATGCCTGGCGGGCCTCTAACAGACGCAGCGGAATCTGCCGGTCAGGATTGGCCATGAAAACCAGGCCAGCCTTTTTAATCAGCTCAGAATCAGCCTCGACGCTGATATAACGCAGCATCAGTGACTCGATCTGCTTGAACGGAAAAAAGAACGAATGGAAAAGGGCGGCCTGCTTCTCTTCTTCGCTGCTTGAAAACAGCATTGATTCGAAATGGCGCAGGGCTTCGCTGGGGTCAAACCGGTAGAGAATTCTGACCGCCCGCGACCTGATACCCGAATTGGCATTGAGAAGCAGCGGCACTATGTGCTCACGCAGTCGCTCCGGACTGAGTTTTTCAAGAGCTTCAACCGCTGCGCTCAGCACTCTGGGGTCACTGTGACTGCACAGACCGGCAACTGCATCGATGTCTTCGGCCGCGCCGAATTTTTTCAGAAACTTCAAAACCGAAGGCAAAAGCTGCGCCGAAAAATTTACCCAGCCCGACTTTCTGAGTTCACCGGCAACAGCCTGGGCTTCGCCCCGCTTAACCGACTCAAGAAACAAAGCCAGCGAAATTTCGTCTCTGGCCGGCTGCCGCAGTAATTCTGAAAGCCCGCTGCTATCGGGCCGTGTCTGTTCTCCAGGTTCGAAGCGGGCAAGCACCTTCTGCATGTGAAATCTGATACCAGGTTCACATTCGCTCGCCAGAAGACTTCTGAATTCAGCAATCTGCTCAGCGGTCAGCGGCATTTCTTCGATGCGCGACAGCACCGAAAAGCGGATCGAAGGATCCGGAGAACTGAGTTCCGCAAATAATTCTTTTACCGGATCCATCAGCCCTTCTTATCAGTTTTTCTTGAGCAGTTCAGTTTCTTTTACCAGCAGGGTGAAACCCTGCTTGAACGGTAGAGCCAGGTTGAACATCTGAGAAGCAGTTGCGCGATCACCGTTTGCCAGCATCAACAGCCCAATATTGCGCAGAACATAACGCTGCAGACTGTGCTTTCGGTTCGCATAAAAAGCTTTTTTCAAGGCTTCTTCTGCGAGGCGTTTCTGCCCCTGGCTCCAGAAAACCAGACCTTTGAGGTTGAGGGCCGCAATTTTCAGATTTTCAAAACCGGCTGACTTCTGTGTATCCAGCTGTTTTTCAAGCTGTTCGATAAACCCGGACGCTTCAGCGTAGTTTTTGCCCTGCCAGGCTTTTACCGCAAGCACGTAGAGGCCATTGAGCTGATCGATACGTTTTTTTTCAATATCGATACCAGATTCTGTAAGTTTGCCGGCAAAGCCTGGGTCTGAAGTGAGATAACCCTGAAGTTTGTCGAACATTTCGACGTCGGTCTGCGCCTGATGTGCTGAAATAAGCGTGTCTTCGAAAAACACCGGCCCGCGGTAGCCGCCTTCCGGAGCCAGAGTGTCGTCATAAGAAAGCCACATATCGCCGCTGAGAGGATAAAAAGATTCATCGGCAAACAGAGCGAAGGCTACGTCGGCATAGAGTTTCGTTTCTGCCGGCCAGGCATTGACTGCAGCGGTCATTTCAGCAGCATTGTCTGCAAAATCGCGCTGTATTCTTGCAACCAGATCTGTTTTCGGCGCTGCCAGCTGCACTTCAGCAACAATAGAGCCCTGATTCAGATAACTGCCAGGCGTCACAGTGAACGCAGCCTCGACAGAAGCACCTTCTTTAACTTCGGCAACAGTAGCGGCTTCCGGCTCTGCCTTCCAGGTTTCCGGCAAAATCAGTCTGACTTTTGCACCACTGAGATTGCCGATCAGAGAGCGAAGGGTCACTTTCAACCCTACCGGCTGCCCAAGCTCGGGCGGGGCGGCAAGAGATGCGGCAACACTGCACCATTCAGGTATCTGCACGGTTGCAGCATTGGCCTGAAAGGCTGAAATCACAAGAACCAGCATCAGAATGAATGAAAGTTTAAACCAGGGTTTGATCATAGCGGTCTCCTTTGCCGGTTCAATTAAGCTTGCGAACGATTTCGTCATCGTTCACCGGGGCGAATTCGTCACTTTCTTCGACATCTTCGGGCTCAGCATCAGGTTCAGTCGTTTCTTCGACGGGTTTGGCGACAGGCGCACTGTTTTCAGTCTGGCTGTAAACCATTTTCATGAACTGCGGAAACGTGTCGTCGACCATGTGGACAAGCACCATCATTGCCAGATCGAACTGCCGGCGCGTCATGGTGCCGTCTTCGAGAATATGTTGACAGCAGGCCGACAGCGATTTGCCGTCTTTGCCGATTTCAAACCTGATGTCGAGAATTTCACTGGTAACCTGCATGATGAACATAAGAATTTCGAGGCGCCGCAACTCGACATTTCGAATGAAATTCGGCACCCGGAAAATCAGATGGCTGTTGTGCAGATAAATAACCAGGTGCATGGTGAGATTGTTGCCCTGCATGTAGAGCTCGACAGCATCTTCGCCAAGCTGATTGAAACGCATGTTGTCTGAAGCCAGATAACCCATGATGTCATTTATTACCGGCAAAGTTTCGAACCGTCTGTTTTCGGATCTGTCGTTTTCTGCGCTCATCTTGGCACCTCGGCGATAATTCGTCTGAACTCTTCTGATGATATATCAAATGCTTTGCAGGCAAAACCGAGAATTTTCTTTTCCGATTCCTCGATAACGCCGTCTCTGAATGCCGCCTGACAAAGATTGCGAAACAGTCTCTGGTGGCTGAACTTTTCGCGCAGACCGCCGGTAACTTCGATGCCTGCCAGCTGGCGGCGTACATTGTTAAACATGGTTATATAAGCATCTTCGGAAACATTCAGCGCGACTCGCAGTCGCTGCAGAAGTTCGCGTTCGGCCGGCTCTATCTGCCCATCGCGCATCACTTCAAGCAGCACCAGCGAAAAGAATTCGGCAACGCTCAAAGGCGATTTTTTAACCTCTTCAGTTGTTGAAGCCGCTGTTTCGCCCGGAACAAAAAAACCTTTCAGCACTGTTGTAAAAGCGGCATTATCGAATCTGCCCTGCAGGCGTGAAAGAATACGCCCGGCCCTTACTCGACACCACGAAGCAACCGCCTTTTCGGCCTGAGTCTGCGGCGTCATACCTGCCAGCAGCTGCATATTGCCGGCAGCGGCACCCCAGGCACCATTGAGCACCTGCGCTTCGATCAGTCGCTGCAACTTCTGAATCTTTGAATTGGCCATGGCGCCATTCTCGTTGTGCAGCTTTTCTGAATATTCCTCGATCGCCATGTCGAAACGACTGGCTGAGCTGAACAGATGCCGCTGCACCGCACCAATTTCTGAAAAGTGCATTAACAGCCGCAGATTGAGTTCAGAAAATTCAGGGCTGTTGATCTGCCCGCTTTCGAGCAGCCACTCTGCACGGCGCAGCAGCGCATTGAAATAAAAATTATCGCGGTCTAGAGCCTGGGCGAACAGCGTCTGCGCATCATTCTCGCGGCCAGATTTCTGCAGCAGAATGCCGAGATTGCAGAAAGCTTCCGGTGCGTCGGCTGCAAGTTCGATGGCTTTACGATAGCACTTCTCAGCTGCCTCGATTTCGCCGTTGAGCCGCCGGCAGAGACCCAGAAGATTCCAGGCGCGTGCAAGTGAAGGGTCGGCAGAAACGACACCCTGGTAAAAACCAGTCGCGGCAGCGATATCACCGCCAGCCTGGCATCTGATACCGGCTGCAAAAGAACCGGTTGCATCAAAGCTCTCAACTTTAAAAATGGCGCTTTCTTCGAAAGAAGAGCCATCTACCGCACCTTCGCGGCAGAACACCCGCAGCGGCAAAGAATTCAGCCGGGCAACCGCCTCGGCAGCAGACATGCCTGCCTTCAGCAATTCAGCGCCGGTGGCAAATGAAAAAATGCTGAGACCGCCGTTATCGGCAAGCAGCGACAGATTGTCAGCCAGCAGTTCGTTCCATACTGCCGAAGATGCCGAAAAAACAAGACAGCCGAATTGGGCATTTTCAACCAGTCTGGCAGAGATATTCATGCTCACTCCTGTAATCTGTATCAAATCTTACAGTTCTGGCGGAAAAGCGGAACCCTTATCTGAAGCGCTGTAAACGCCAAACTCGATCAATCCCCAAGGCCCGGAAGGGCTCTTTTCAAGAACCATCTTTATACTCTCGCTGATTGCGGGCCTGTCGGTTCCGGCAGCATCAGAATAGCTGAGACTGAGACTGCCGCGGCTTTCAGCTAACGTGTCCGAAATCATATTAACTCCGACCCCGGAAATACTGAAATCCTTAACAACCGCCTTGGCAAAAAAGTCTTTAAGTTTGGCCCGGAGCGTGATTATATCCCAGGTCTGACCGCCGCCTCGATACCATTTTACATTTGTATCGAGAAACTTGTCGGCATCAGTGAAATTTTCTGACCTGATGGCGGCAGAAAACCCATCAACTGCAGCAGCGACTTCCAGCTGATCCGGGTCAAGGGTCGATCCTGAATCACCGCCACCACCGCCGCCGCAACCGGTGAATACCACAAGAACGGTCACTGCCAGAATTAACAGCAGAACAAGTCTGTTTTTTGCCGAAGCCAAAGCTGTCGACCTCCGGAAATCTGGTTTTTATAAATTCCGGCCCCGCAACGATGTGCGGGGCCGGAAAATCGGTAACTGATGATCAGGCTTTGCCTGAGCAGCCCATGATGCGCATCTTGCGCTGCACGACTTCCTTGATGGCCTGACGGGCCGGAGCCATGTATTTGCGCGGATCGAATTCTTCAGGATTTTCGAAGAAAACCTTGCGGATCATGCCTGTCATGGCAATACGCAGGTCGGTGTCGACGTTGATCTTGCAGACGCCGGTCTTTGAGGCCTGGGCGATCATATCTTCGGGAACGCCTCTTGAACCCGGAATCTTGGCGCCGTATTTATTGCAGATGTCAGTCAGATCCTGGGGAACTGAGCTGGCACCATGCAGCACGAGCGGGAACCCGGGAAGTTTTTTCTCGATCTGAGCGAGCCGGTCAAAAGCGAGTTTGGGTTCGCCTTTGAACTTGTAAGCGCCGTGGCTGGTGCCGATAGCGATGGCAAGAGAATCACAACCGCTCTTGGTCACGAATTCATAGGCTTCGTCGGGGTCAGTATAGGTTGCATCTTTTGCAGAAACCTTAACATCGTCTTCAACGCCGGCAAGTTTGCCAAGTTCGGCTTCAACCGTTACACCGCGGGCGTGGGCATATGCAACCACCTCTTTGGTGATTCTGATGTTTTCAGCGAGAGGATGTTTGGAAGCATCGATCATGACCGAAGTGAAACCGCCGTCGATGCACTTTTTACAGATTTCGAAATCATCGCCGTGGTCGAGATGCAGAACGACCGGAATTGAAACGCCAGAAGCTTCTGCCATTTCCATAGAAGCCTGAATGAGATGAATCAGATATTCATGGCGGGCATATTTGCGGGCGCCGGCCGAAACCTGAATGATCAGCGGGGCCTTTTCTTCGATCGCGGCTTCGAAGATACCCTGAATGATTTCCATGTTATTGACGTTGAAAGCGCCGATTGCGTAACCGCCTTTGTAGGCCTTTTCAAAAAGTTCCTTCGAGGTGACCAGTGGCATTGATTGTCCTCCTGTGCCTGACTTTGCTGATGCGTCGCCAAAAAATCACCGGCGACGTCATTACGTTGTGCCAGAGAATTCTAGCAATATAAACTTTAAAAGTCAAAAAAACCCGCAATTCTGACGTATAGGGTACATACTGGGCAGAGGGTATGTTATAATTATTGACGGGGTCAGAAAGAGTGGCAACCGGAAAAAAACAATTGAATCTTGGCCTGCTGCTCGCAGCTTTTTTTGCTGCAGTTTTTTTGACCTCGGTTTCGGCCATCAGTCCGCAAGGAAAAGAATATCTGCGCAAGGCAAAAGTATTCTTTGCCGATGGTGATCTGCGCATGGCCCGCGACTATCTGCAACGGGCCGGCAAGCTTGACCCTGACGACCCCGAGATTGCCGCCATGTCTGCCGATCTGCAGAAAAAAATCGATGAGTCTGTAAAAAGCCTGCGCCAGCGGGCAGACTTTTTTGTCGACGCCAAAAATCTACCCGAAGCCGAAAAGCTGTATGGAGAAGTATTGACGCTGGTCAACGACGACAAGCATGCCCTGACAAAATTGAAAGAAATCAAGGGCACTTACGAACAGATTGAAGAATACCGCAATCAGGGCATCGACGTTAATGCAACAACCGGGCGCAGCCATGACCTCGACCTGTACTCGGCAGTATCGCTGATCAATCGTGCCCGCGGCTTTTTTGCGCAGGGCGAACGGGCAAAAGCCCTTGAGCTGGTTGAACAGGTGCTTAAGCGCGAATCCGGTTACAAACCGGCGCTCGAACTCAAAGAAAAAATTCTTTATATCGATCAGCTCGAAGCATTCATCGAAAAGGCCGAAACCGCTTTTCTCGAAGGACGCATGAGAGAAACTGTCGAAGCTCTGAATAACCTCATCAGAGATATGCCTGAACGCCATGAATTTCTGCTGATGCGCGCCAAAGCCAATCTTCGCCTGAAAAATCATCAGGTCGCCATCAAAGACCTCTGGAAATATTTCCATTTTAAACCGGAGAAAGAAATTGTCTTTCCGCTGCTGTGTGAAGGCTATTACGGTTCAGGCGATTTCCTGCTCGCATATGCGCTCGCAACTGGCCCACAGACAGGTGAAGCCTTTAAGCCGTTCGGCTTTCGTCTGCGCTGTCACGTTTACGCTTTTCCGCAGCACTATATCGTGCTTGCGGTCGTTCTGGCACTGATGCCTTTTGCGCTTTATTTCGTCTGGACCTCAGCCGAAGCACTTTTTGTCGAGAAATTTTCGCTCGGGTCTCTCAGACTCGCCATCTCATGCATATTCACCATCATTTTCAAATCCCCTGAAGAGTGCCTCGGCGACCTTATCGTCGTCGCCCGTGACCTCAACAACGCCTGGGTTAATTATCTGACCGGCATCACCCTTTTTAAAGTCGGCCAGATTGAAGGGGCACAGCGATTTCTCGCCTACAGTTTCACCAGCGAAGCGATAAGACCCAGGGCTTATTATTTTTTTGGCCTGACGCGCAAATTGCTCAAACATAATCTCTACGAACATGATTTCGAAGAATCTGTACTTTCGGGACTGGCACAGAAAAGAACCGGCTGGCACCCCGAATTTATCAGGCGCATTGAGCGCGATCTGTTAATCAGTTATAGTAAGGACAAATCTGACGAAACCTTTGAAGGAATGGCTTTCAAACTTGTCGAGGATGCAACAGGGGGCTGAAGATGGCTATGAAAAAGAATGTCTTTTTGCTGGTTCTATCGCTGTTATTGTGTTTTACAGCGGGCTACGCAGACGACGCCTTCTCGATCAAAATGATCAAGCTGGCCGACCTGCGCAGTAAATTCGGGACCTCGCCGCTGAATACTTATGAAGACGTCGACGACATAACCGACATAAAGCCCTACGTAACCGGTATCGGCCCGATATTGAAACCTGGTTATCTTGAAAGCAACTACAACCAGGTTGTAAAAGAATCGGATGGCCGCAAGCTTCTCAGCCTGATAAATTCATTTGGTGGCATGGTCTACCATGAAAAAAGTTTTGTCGGCTTTCTGCTTGAAAATTTCTATCTTGACGCCGGCAGCTACGACAAAGAAAGAGTCTGGCACGATAACAAGGTAACCTCGTTTCCCTTCACCTATAAGCCTGGCGACAAACCGCACAAACGCAAATACTATCTCTGCATCAAAGGCGGCTGGAAATATATTCCGCCGGTTAACTTCGACCCCGATGCCAAATCATGCGACAAAAACAAAGCTTTCTGTGATTATCCGCCCTGCGTAAAAGAAGAAAAAGAAGACAAGAATGAAGATGGCGACTTCGACGATCCCGAAGACAAAAACCAGGGAGAAGAACACCATCAGCCCACCAATAATGTCTACACCAGACTTGGGTCGGATCTTAAAAGTGCCATGGTAACCGCAACCGGTGCCGAAACCGACACCAGCGGCGAAAAATATGAGATGAACTTCGCCGACCGCACACCACCGCGGATCGCTGGCTGCGTCGACGGCAAGTTTCCGGAACTGGGAGCGGATAAACCGGCCACAACCGGCGACTGGTATAAGGTTGAAGGGCTTAAAATAACCGACAACTACTCAAAAAAAGTCGGAACCTGTCTTGTTCTCGGCAAAATCGACAAATACCCATCCGGCGAATGGGAAAAAGAAGAAAACTGGTTTGCTGAACCTCCGCGCGAAATTGAATCTGGCTCTGAAACCGACCATGTCATAATGCCTAATGCCTGCCACGGAGTCATGCGCTACAGCGTCTTCGCCTGGGATAAATCCGGCAACGTCAACCCGGGGGAACCCAACCTCGTCGAAAACGACCCGGAAAACTGCTACGGCCTGCGTAATTCACCCGAACCCAATCTCGGGCGCGACCCAAAAGAAGCCAAGCCATGGCCAGTCGTTGCAAGTCTTACAGATGGCATTCTCACGAATATCGACATGACCACCATCGACCCGGGCGAACGGCGCGGCGAAGGCATGGTTCATATCCGCGACAATGACCTTCCCAACATTGTCATCAAAATCGAGTCAGTCAAAGACGGCAGAACAGTATTTTTCCCGCCGGTTGTCAAACCCGGTATGCTGCCAATATTTAATTCCACCGAGTTTGAAAAAGCCAAGGCTGACCCTGAAGGCAACGCCAATGCCTATAGCAAGTTTGTCGGCGCCACACCTGACCCAAAATTCGATACGGCCAAACTCGCCGACCCGGATCTTGGTCTGCCGCTCTATTTTGATATCTTCGATGTCAAACCCAGGATGGCATTGCCCGGCGACCCAGGTATGACAGCCGCCGAAATAACCAAACTCGACGATTTCAAAGACGCTGCTAAACACGAATTCATTCGAAAAAATTTCCGACTCGAAGACTACAATCAGTCTGACAGCAAACCTGATGGCTCGCCAGATACCGACCCGGAAACTTACGGCGCCAGAAATGGTATCGGCGGCGAGGTCATGGCCCTGCTCAGTCTCCCGGGCGGCGGTCTGCAGGAGGACGTCGAATATAAAATCAGCGTCTGGGCCGACGACAACGTTAAATGGGCAACCATGGAAGCCGGCAAGGTTCTCGAAAAGATCATTGCAATCCCTACCGGCATCTTCTCTGGCGAAATCCTGGTCGAAATCCCCAATCAGTACCCTGCAGCGACATATCGCAAACCTCTCGATAAAGACAAAGCAATTACCGAACCACTTATCGTGGTTTTCCGCGAACCTACGCAGCCTCTTGCAGGAAAACCCAGCGAAAAAAGCATGAAAAACGCCAGATACCCGTTCATAGAAGTCAAAGCCACAGATTTTGCCGGCCTGACCCGAAAAATACGTCTCTACGTCACCGTTTCTGACGACAACCCCGAAATACGTATTCTTGAACGCAGTCATGAAAAAAATGACTGATACTGACGATAAGGTGAATTAATGCCTTCATCTCTCAGAGAGAAATTTTCGCCGACATCCTGCCCGTCAAAACGGGCAGGTCTTTCACTCATCGAAATTCTCATGGCATTGCTGATTCTCACGATCGCGGTTCTGCCGGCAATCGGCACATTTTCCGGTTATTACGGTGTGGCAACCCGCCAGATGGAACAGGAAATGGCCCTTAAACTCGGCGAAGCGGTGGTCAATGTTCTAATGACCGCCAATTATTCACAGTTAAAAGACGGTACAATTCCGGCATTGCCGCTGAACATTCAGACCCCCTCCGGCAGCTTTGCCGGAAACCTGACTTTTACCGGCGGCTATGCCAGCGGCACTCCTGTAACCATAGGCAAGACCAGATACATTATCGGAGCAGAAGTCAGAAAAATTTTTCTGGCTCAGAATATCTCAGCTCCGCATAACAACGCGCTCAAATTTTCCTGGATTTCATCTGAACCACCACCCGGGCCACCACCAATGGGCGGCGGCGGTGCTCCACCACCACCGCCAATTGCAACCTATTCATGCTTCAACGACCTGATCTGCCTGAAAGTTACGGTAGACTTCGGGGGCGCCAAACCGATAGAACTGGCGACCTTCAGAGCGGACATGGCAAGATGAAAAAAATACAGCAAAGCCGAAAAGGCGTGGCACTGGCGGTAGTCATGGTTTTCTGCGTTGCCATACTTGGCCTGGTAACGGTTCTGGTATTCAATACCCGCTCTCACAAAGGTTCTCACGCCTATCAGCACGATGCCTCGCGGGCTCTGATGGCTGCCACTGCCGCCATGCAGCTGGCGATCTATAAATATCGTGTATTACCTTCTGAATATTACAAAATTCATGCGCTTGAAATGAAAAAAAACAAGGGAACCGCAGATGCAGCGGTTATTGGTGAGCTGAATGCCAGAAAAGCAGCCTGGCTGGCAGATTTTCAGTCTGACAATGCCGGTTCGCCAGCAGCAAAGATCAAGGCAGAAATCGACCAGAGCACCCGCGGGAACCACTCGTTCGGGGTTGAAGAATTCAGTCTGGTATCAAAAACCGCTCAGGGCTATACCAGAGACTACCTGAAAATCAGAACCTGGGGCGTGTCAGGCGACAGCCGCAAGGTGCTGGAGGAACTGATTGAAGTTCGCATATCGGATTAAAAATACCGCTGGTTACACCATGGCAGAAGCCCTGGTGGCAATCTTGATATTGTCAGGTTTCGTACTGACAATGATGTTTTTGTACCGGCGCAGCACCGAAACTTTTAAAATAACCGTCTGGAAACAGGAACGCACCGCACAGGCCGAAATTTTCTGGTCTTTTATGCGTAAACATCTCGAAGAAGCCACAAATTTTCTCGATCTGACCAGCGAGGTCGGCAAAGAAAATCCTGTTATTCCGCTTGTTCCAAGGCCGTTCAAGTTTCATCCGACGCCGGGCAGTGCCGCTGATGGCAATATTCTCGCCTGGAACGTTTCAAACACCAAATTTGATTTTTCTCCCACCCACGCCCATTCAAGCCAGCATACCAGCTATTTTCTCGTCAAAAATAAAAAACGCATCGAACTGGCCAGTTCGGCATCACCCAAGACTCTGGCAGCTCTAGACGATGTCGACAGCATTGCTTTCACGGTTTCTTCCATCCTTAAAGATGCGAACAAAGAAGAAATCATTGCCCCCGGCGCTGACCCAAACGCGGTTGGCACCATGTTCGAAATTTCTCTGACCCTTAAACCACCTCAGGGTTACATGGCTTCTGACATCAAAATTCCTCAGAATCACAAGTTCCGGATCAACGTCCCGCCACATTCTGATTCGGCACCTTCCTATTGATGCAAATATCTGTCAGCAAATACCGGTCTATAGCCCTTATCGCTGCCATTCTTTCGGGCAGCGGCGTCTCGTATGCCCAGACAGAACCGATAACTATCGTCACTGCGCCGGCGCCACTTGCCTGGGGGGTTGCCGGAGCTCTTGCCCTGCTGCTGATTCTGATGACCGGGGCGCTGCTGACTGTTCTTAAAAAGTCGATCGGCGAAGAGGCGAAGCTGCAGCAGGTCATAAAAAAGTCAGTAGAAGATTCTTATGCCCGCAAAGTCCGCAATGAGTATCAGGCCAAGCAGGCTCTGCTCGACAAAAAGCTCGACCAGGTAAGGCAACGCTTTTCCATGGTCATGATGAAGGTCAAAACCCTTCTCGATACTCTCGACCCCGAGCAGTTATTCAAAGCGATCTGCGACCTCGTCGAAAATGAAATCGGTGCCAATCGCTATATTCTCTTTCTTGTCGACCCGAATAAAAACGAGCTTTACCCTTTCAGATGGCTCGGCTATGCGAAAGAAATCGAAAAAGTCCTGTTCATGCCGGTGGAACATGCCCACATCATCACTTATTCGCTTAAAAGACGTCAGACAGTCTTCAGAGGCAGCGCCATCAACGATATCGAAGTGCGCAAACTTCTCGACCGCAAGCCACAGTCGAACACCCTCGTAGCCATACCGCTTTTCTCACGCGATAAAGCTTATGGCGTCGTTCACATCGAGTCGTTTGCTGACGGGCATACCGAAATTGATGAAAGTGAAACCCGTTTTCTTGCCGCTCTGCCGACTTTTCTCGGTGGCGCTCTGGCCAACGCCGACATTTTTGTGCAGACCCGTGAAGAACTGACTTCAACAAAGAAAATCACCGAGCAGGAAATCGCTGAAAAGCGGCGCCTGCACGAAATATTCTCGCGCTATACCTCTGCCGAACTCGTTGAAAACCTGATGAAAAACCCAGATCAGATCGATCTTGGCGGGGTAAGCAAGACAGCCGCAATTCTATTTTCCGATATTGCCGGCTTTACCGCTTTCAGCGCAAAATTCAGCCCGAAAGAAGTTGTGTCGCTGATGAACGAATATCTGTCGCGCATGACCGAAGTCGTCCTCAATCATCAGGGCGAAATCGACAAATTCATCGGCGACGCGATCATGGCACGCTTCGGCGTTCTCAGTGAACTGCCTTACCCCTCGCGCAATGCTGTCGAAGCGGCGTGCGCCATGCTTGAAGAGCTCGATCAGCTGAGAAACGAATGGGCCGCCCGCGGTCTCGAAAACTTCAATATAAGAATCGGCATCGCCACTGGCCCGGTGCTTGCCGGCAATATCGGTTCGACCCGCCGCCAGGAATTTACCGTCATGGGCACGACAGTCAACCTTGCCTCACGCCTTGAAGCCCTCAACAAAGAACTCGGCAGCCGTATTCTCGTCGACGAAGAAACATTCAAACACCTGCCAAAGGGTCTTAGATTCGTCAAACGTGAAAATCAGCGAATTCGCGGGCTTGAAGATGCAATGACCGTCTACGAAATCCAGGAATTGGCAAAGGGCCCGAAAGTTATTTCACTGCAGGCCAAGCTCGACCAGAACCAGCAGAATCGCCCTGCAAACGCACATCAGGAGCCGGTAGAGCAACCCGAAACCTCTGAAAAACCCAGGATCTGAACGAAACCATCACCATTGCCCGCTGACTTAAAATATATAAAGACAGCAACCGACTTGTCGGGATGGCCCGGCAAACGGATTCCCTTTATATAAAACAAAATGCTTAAGGAGTTTTATGAAACAGCCATTGAACTGCCCGTTTCTGGCTTTGCTGATTTCTGCGTCGGTGTTTTTGATCGGGTGTAAAGCCGACATTCACAGTGTCCCGGTAAAAGAATACTTCAAAAAGGACTTCCAGAAAAATAACTACTCAGGTTCTCTGAGCCTGGAAGAAATCGATCTGGTACTCGCTTATCGCATGAAAGCCGTCAGTGACCCCAGAATACTCGAAGATTCGACCCCGCTGGGCGAAATCGTCGAAAAGATGCGGCAGGAAATGAAAAACGCCGCAGGCAGATAAACCGGCCCGCGGCGTCTTAACAGACTTGCTTGTTCAGGTGTTGCTGGCAAGATAAAGCAGCAGGGTGCCTGATTTATGGGCTTTGAGCATTGCCATTGCCGAGATTTCAGGCTTCTTTGTCTCTTTAAGCAGGTTGACAAGCAGATGATTGCCGGTATTTTCCGGGTTAAACGCACGCTTAAAAGCGGCGTTGCGCAGCAAATTCGGCTCTCTGGCCGCCCAGAAAGTTGCAGAATTACTGTCTAGACGATCTATACTGGTCATGCGGATTTCGCTGGTCGCAAGGCGATCGAGCATCGGTTCAAGAGCCCGAACCGTCGAGGGGTAGATATCATGCAGCAGAATGGCGCCACCACGGCGGTCACCACCTGAAATGCCCATCTGACGGTCGATATTGCGCAGAACCGCCAATTCATTCTTATTTTGCCAGTCTTTCGGATCGATTGTCCAGAGAACGATCGACATGCCCTCACTGTTGGCTACGCTCAGAACATTGCGGTTCATGGCACCATAGGGCGGGCGCAGGTATTCAGGCCTCTTACCAGTGATTTTCTCGATTATTTCACTTGTCCGGCCAAGTTCCTCACGCATCTTTGCCTCACCGATCTGGGCGAGATTCTTGTGACTGAATGAATGATTACCGATAATGTGGCCATCGGCGTGAATCTGCCGCACAATCTCGGGGTATTTCATCGCCTGAATTCCGAGAACGAAAAAAATCGCCTTGATATTGCGCTTTCTGAGAGTTTCGAGAATCAGCGGCGTGGTCTTCGGATGCGGGCCGTCATCGAACGTCAGAACGGCACGCCGGCTTCCACCCAGCAGCTTCAGCAGCTTCGGGCGGCTGAAATAACCGCCGACCTGCGCCAGATTATCGTTGAGAATCATGTCTTCGGTGTCAGTATACTTCGCAACCTCAGACTTCTCAGCCGGGTATTGCCCGCTGACAGCGACAGAATTCATGTCGAGCGACGCGGCAGCCATACCTGCAACAGGCATGGCGAGGGCCAGAAACAGACCAGCGATCAGAGCCTTTAAACAATGAAGTTTATGCATAATATTCTTTCTATCGGCAGACGCTTCGCAGACTTTTAACCGCAAAATTTTTCCGGCAGTTAAATCTTGCAGGGCAACTGTGTTATTCTGTCGGCATGTTAAATTCAGACAAAGGGAAAAGGCAGCGAAGCCGCGGCATGCACCTGATGCTTCTGCTGCTGACAAGCCTGATCATCACTGTATGCCCGGAACAGCTCAAGGCTGCCTCTGAAGGCAGAGTCGGACTGCTTTCGCGTATAGACTTCGCGCCGGCTCTTCTCGAAATGATCAGCCGCGAGTTTGAAAGAACCACCGGACATCACTTTTCGCTGATATTCCAACCTGTAGACGCTTCCGGCAGCTTCAGCTTCAACGATTCTCTGCCGCTGATGCTCGTAGAAAAAGGGATTCCGGAAACAATGATTCCCGCAGGCCTTGAAAAGACAGATATATCTATCAACCTCGTCTGGGTTCTCGCAGCAGGCAAAGATGTTACCCAGGTTCTCGGCTCCCAAACCCTGACCCTCGACAAGTTTGCCGCTCTGCTAACCGAACTGCGCCAGAACGACCCACAGCGTTTTCCATGGTTCGAACCGCTTCTTTCAAAAAACACCATGCGCAATTTCTGCATCCTTTACGGCGAAAAAGCTCAGAAATCCTCAGCAGGAAAGCGTCACCGCGCCGCCATGTTTCATCAGCAGCCACATGCGGCTGCCATGCTTTACCGTGCCATCGAATCCGAACTGCTGAATCCGCTTTCAGTTGAAGCCGATCTCGGCCTGGCCATGGAAGTATTTGCCGCCGGCGACGCCGATTTCGTTTCTTACTGGATACCACAAAGTTACCTTACCAACGTCACTCTAAGACCGGCAGACCTTGTCGGGGTATCTTTCATGCCGTTCCCGCTTTCCGGAAACCGCACCATGCTGCCGAGACTGACCCTGAACCTCTGGAAAACCAAAGATCAGAAGATCGTCTCCATTATTTCCGCCGACGAACCGTTCCTGCCCGCCGATGCGATTGTCGAGCTCGATTTTTCATCTGAAACCGCCTGGATAAATTCTTTATATACCGCCAATTATGACGCCCTGATTGTAGGTGACCTGTGAGAAATATCTATATTTCGCTGCGCTTCAAGGTAATCGTTCTTCTCTTTATTCTTATCACCAGCCTGGCACTGGTCATCAACGAAAGTTCGACGGCGCTGATTCACGAAAAAACCCGCGAAATCTTTCAGCAGCGCCTCGATCTGCTGCGCGAATCGATCAAATCATACTGGGAATCAGAAAAAAACCTGCTGCTGAACAATGCCATGCTCTACGCCGAGTCAGAAAAACTGACCAACTATTCAAGCTATGGCCTGTATAACCTGCTGCAGAAAGAAGTTGAACGCCTGATCGCCAAAACCGGCTTTCATGACCTGAAAATAACTCTGAACAATGGCATGACCGTATCGAGCAACCAGACACTCATTACCCGTGGCCAGCCACTCGACATGCGCGATACCCGGCAGAACCTTTCGCTGGTAGAAGTGCAGAATCACGAAGACGGGTTGTATCTGGCGGCCGAAGTGCCTTTGCACAAACTCGGCGAATTCATCGGCCGTCTGACCCTGCGGCGCAAACTCGATGACAGCCGCATGAAAAGAACCGCCCGCAACCTGCAGGCCGAAACCGCAGTAGCAGTCAAAGAAACGATAACGGCATCTTCACTGGCCGAGTCATATCGCCAGGAACTGGCAAAAGAACATCTGCTCAACAGTGTCCGCAAAGAAGACGTATTCAATATCAGGTTCGGTAACGCCACCTGGTCGGTGGGCCGGGTAAACATCGCCAAAACCGCCGACGGTGAACAGGTAACCATTTATCTGGCCATTTCACAGGAAAAAATGCTGTCACTCGTCGAAGACGCACGCACGCGCAATCTCAGCGTCACCGGCTGGCTGCTGGTAATTGCCCTGATCATTTCGGTCGTGTTTTCTGAAAAAGTTCTGCTTTCGCGCATTCGCGAACTGCGCGACGGCGCCAATATCATTGCCGGCGGCGATCTCGGCTTTCAGATCAAATCGGTGCATGGCGACGAACTCGGAAACCTCGCCAGATCATTCAACCGCATGGCTGCCAGCCTGAAGCTGAACCGCGACCATCTGCAGCATTACGTCGAACACATCGAAAAACTTGCCAACTACATTCAGAACATTCTCGGCAGTCTCAAGACCTGCGTCATCACCTGGAACATCGCCGGACACATCGAAACCGCCAACAAAGCGGCGCTTCACGAATTCAGCGACCTGTTTCCGACGCTTGAAGGCCTGTCGCTCAAACAGTTTCTCACCAAACTCCCGAAAAATTCACGAAAAGAAATCATCAAAGGCTGGCGCACCGTCAGAGAACCCGGCGACCGCCAGTTCGAAATCGAAATCAATCCCGGCAGCCATGCCGGCCGCAAGGTTCTGCAGGGTGGTTTCTCGCTGCTGCTCGATAATGAGCGCACGCCATACGGCCTGATTCTGACCCTCAGCAACATTACCCAGCGCAAAATCATCGAACAGCAGCTGTATCATGCTGACAAGCTGAGCTCTATCGGTCAGCTCGCCGCCAGCGTCGCGCATGAGATAAAGAACCCGCTCGCCTCGATTAAAACCCTCGGGCAGCTGCTCCAGGAAGAAACTCAACCAGAAGACAGCCGGCGCGAGTATATCGACGTCATTGTCGGCGAGGTTAACCGCCTGAACATGGTCGTCGAGCAGCTTCTAAAGTATGCCAAGCCCGAAGATTCAAGTTTCCGCGAAATTGCCTTTGCCGAAATCATCAAGCCGGTAATGTCACTGGTGCATCATGAATCAGAGCGGCACCGGGTTGCCCTGCAGGCCGATTATCCAGCGGACCTCAAAGTATTCGTTGACTCTGAAAAGCTCAAGCAGGTATTCTTGAACCTGATCTTCAACGGTATTCAGGCAATGAGCAACGGTGGTCAGATCAGCATCAGGGCGCACAAAGAAAACGAAAGCCCGTGGGTGACCCTCGAAGTTCAGGATACCGGCGCCGGTATGTCGGCAGAAACGGTTGCTCGCGTGTTCGAACCCTTCTTCACCACCCGCCAGCGCGGCACCGGTCTGGGGCTTGCCATCGTCAAGAAAATTATCGATCTGCATGGCGGAAAAATCGAGGTCAGCAGCGAACCCGGCAAGGGAACCCGCTTCACCATCTATCTGCCGCAAAAACAGGAAGGATGATTCAAGATGCTATTCAAAACTCACAGTATTCTGGTTGTCGATGACGAAAAATCTATCCTGTTCAGCCTGAAAGCAGCCCTGACCAAAGAGGGCTACACGGTCAGAACCGCCGAAAACCCTGCCGAAGCGCTGAAAATGGTCGAGCCCGGTGCTTTTCAGGTCATCATCTCTGACTACAACATGCCCGGCATGACCGGCATGGAATTTCTCGGACACGTCAAACAGATCGACCCCGAAGCGGTCTTTATTCTGATGACCGCCTACGGTTCCGAAAAACTGGCCATAGAAGCCATGAAGCAGGGCGCTTACGATTATTTTTCCAAGCCTTTCGATATAGAAGAGATGCGCGTCATCGTCGCCAAAGCCTGCGAACGCTTCTCACTCGCCTACGAAAAAAAGAGCCTCGAAGAACGGTTTCTCGTCGAACCCGAAGCTGACCGTTTCATCGGCGATTCAGCCGCTACCCGCATGGTCAAGGAAAAAATCGAACAGGTCGCCAAAAGCGATATCACCGTGCTCATTCAGGGCGAATCCGGCACCGGCAAAGAACTCGTCGCCCAGGCGATTCAACGCCAGAGTGGCCGGGCCAGTGGCCCGTTCGTAACTCTGAACTGCGCAGCCCTGCCTGAAAATCTTATCGAAAGCGAACTTTTCGGTTACGAAAAAGGTGCCTTCACCGGCGCCGCCGCCCGCAAACGCGGCAAGTTCGAAATCGCCAACGGCGGCACTATTTTTCTCGACGAAATCGGCGACATGGCTTTAAATACTCAAGCCAAAGTGCTGCGCGTCATTCAGGAACGTGAAGTCGAACGCCTTGGCGGCGTCAAGCCGCTCAAAGTAGATGTGCGCATCATCGCCGCCACCCACAAGGACCTCAAAGAACTGATCGACCGAAAACAGTTCAGAGAAGACCTTTTCTACCGTATCAACGTCGTTAACATTCAGCTGGCACCGTTGCGCGAACGCACCGAAGATATTCCGCCGCTCGTCGAACATTTCGTCAAAATCGCCGCCACCAAAGCCAACCGCGAAATCAAGGGCGTCACCCCAAAAGCGATGACCGCCCTGAAGAATTTCAAATGGCCGGGCAATGTAAGACAGCTTCAGAACATCATTGAAGGTGCCGCCGTCTTTATCAGAAACAACATGATCGATATCGACAACCTGCCCGAAGAAATCAGGCTCGGTTTCGCCCCCGAATCGACCACCGACATGTTCGACTGGATCGCCGAACAGATTCAGCAGGGTCGCACCCTCGACGACATGGTCGCACAGATCGAAAAAGAAATGATCAGCCGCACCCTGCGCGACGTCGAAGGCAATCAGTCGAAAGCCGCCCAGATTCTGGGTATCAAGCGCGGCACGCTGCAATACAAGATCAAAGCCTACAACCTCGGGTAAGATAGACACCGATAATTGGCAGGCCAGAGCCACAGATGAACACTGATAAACACTGATTGATTTTGGGCAGGCCAGAGCCACTGATGAACACAGATAAACACTGATTGATTTTTTAGAATTGGCAGGCCATAGCCGCTGATTAACACAGATAAACACTGATGTTTTTATCTGAGTTAATCCGTGTCGATCCGTGGCCTGGCTTAATTTATCAGAGTTTATCCGCGTCGATCCGTGGCTTGAATTAAT
>CAZFUG010000046.1:0-22501 GCA_964522035.1 uncultured bacterium | reverse complement strand
ACGTCAATTTTGTCATCAACCTTGAAAAAACACCGGTTATCAACAGTACCGGCCTGTCGACACTGCTCGACATCATGGTTCAGATAATTGACTACAACGGCGGCCAGGTAGCAATCACCGGTCTGTCGAAACTGACACAGACAGCTCTGCAGATGACGGGCGTTCTGACACTCTGCGACGCCTTTCCGACTGAAGCCGAAGCGGTCACCGCAATCTCGGAAGCCTGACGACAAAAAGCCCAGGGAAGTTTTATGAAAAAGGCGATGCTGGTTCCGATGTTTTTTCTGGCATTGAACGCCGCTTCTGCGGCTGACATAAACTGGGATGAACTCGAAAAAAAGGCGCAGCAGTATACCGGGGAGATTGAAAAAAAAGACGACTCCGGCAATTCTTCCAGTTCTGGCAAGGGCAAGGGCGTCGACCTGGTTCTGCCCGGCCAACCCCAGGGAAGAACAATCGAAAATGCTGCTCCACCTCTTTCGGAGCCAGACAAGCGACACATTACCGTACATCTCAAGCTTGCCAACCGCCATTTTTCTAAAAAAAACTACCCCAAGGCCATAGAAGAAACCGATCTGGTCTTTGAGCGCGAACCTGACAATGCCGGCGCCCGTTTCATGCGCGCGGTAATTGCGGGCAGATTGCGTGACCACCAGACAGCCTGGTTCAATATTCTCATCGCCCGCGAAAAAGATCAGGCAAACTCTAAAATAGAAGCCTTCATAAGCAAGCTGAAAACCGTCGCACCAGAACCGACCGATCCGGTCTGGGTACAGGGGATTTATCGCTCGATCCCCGTTTCAGGCTGCGAAAAGGCTGCCGATGTCATCGAACGCCTGCTGCTAGACCCGGTAAGCCATAATATCACCAGCCTTCAGACCGGTGATTTTACCGAAGAGGCCGACAAAACAGTCATGCCGCTGCAGCTTGAATGTTCAAGTCCGCCAGATAAAGACGCCATTATCGGGCTGCTGAAAAAAGCGGCCGGCGGAGATGTAACTGTCAAATCAGGCGATGGCAACAAACTTGATCTAAGCGTAACAGTTAAGGGGTTTGGCATCGAGAACAAGACCGCCAGACCGATTTCTGACCTGCAGGAATTCATCAAGGATCTCACCGAAGAGATCGATGTCGCAATCAGTGATACGGTTGAGCGTGAGGCAGAGAACAAGACTCTCGATATTACCTATGAGATTTCGACCCGCGATTTTAAAACACTGAACGACTTTCTGCGCAAAGTTTCGCCATACGCAACCAGATTCAGGGTGCAAAGCCTTCGCCTCGCCTACATCACCGGTTCGCAAAGCATAATCTGGAAATGCAAGGTTCAGGTACTTTACAAAGTTTCCTGATTTTTTCGTTCATAAACCGCAAACTTTTTCCGATTCTCAGCGCATGCGAATCATAGGATTAAAGTTTTGCTGAAAATCATCTACGGTTCAGGTGCCACACGCCTGCTGATGGCGGTATTTTTTTGCATTTTCGCGCTGGCTTCAACGGGTCGGATAGCGAGAGCATTCAGCGACAAGGAACTGGCGGTCACCAACATCTGTATTCCGGCAGTTCTGGCAGGGCTGCGGGCGCACTTCAACGGCGCCGATATAAAAAAAGCCATGATTCAGGCGGCCTTTGGTGGTCTGCTGATGCAGGAAGGCCTGAAAATCGCGCCAAAGCTCGAAGAAAAGCCGGCATGGCAGGCATGGCAGGCTAAAATTCTCGTTAATCTCGGGGCATCGCTTGCGGAATCGGCTGGCGACGACTTCGTTTACCGCATGGATATCGGGCCGGTATGGCTGGTTGTCAAAGACCATAAGATCAGATTAAAACCGGCCCTGAACGCGGTAATTGCTCCGGTAGTACATCTGATAGAAGGGTCGAAACCTGACTGGGGGCGAAGCCTGAAATACGGCACTTTCGCTTTCGAACGCAGCAGCAGTCGTGACGGCACCCTTAACGGCACCGGAGCTCTGGCTTACAGCAATGCCAATACCTTTACCACCAATAAATCCGGTGCCCATTCAGGGCATGAGCTGGTTCACACCTTTCAGTACCGGCGCGACGCCATGTCCCCCCTGCGCCTTGGCAACCTGATTTCAGGCTTCGACGAGCGACTTGGCGACAACTGGGTCGACGATACCGGCTGGAGCATCGGCTGGGGCCTGCAATGTGGCTGGGCTGAATTTTATGACAAGAGCAAAGATTTTGACATCCCGCTCGAAAAAGAAGCATACTACCTTGAGAAAAAGTACCGCCGGTATTTTTAAGCCCGCCAGCCTGATAAGGTAGTTAACTGATGCCCGAAGCGCTTCGACTGACACTGATTTTGTGCCGCCTGAAAACCAGGCTGCTCTTCAACAGCCTGAAAAACTGGGCTTCGCTCGGCAAAAGCCTCGGTGTTACCCTCAGCGTAGTTCTGACAGCCTTTCTTATCACCACCGGAGCAGCAGACCTGGTCAATTCGCTGCGCATGGTTCCTTATGCCGACATCATGCTTGACTGGCTGCTGGGCGGCATAATCATCTATGTGATTTTTGTGGTTTTCACTGGTGATCTGCTTACCGGGCACAGCCTGAACACTGGCCAGATGAGCTCAGATTTCGGCTATCTGCGCACTCTGCCGCTGCCGCCACTCAGCCTGGTCGTAGTCAAACTCTTTGAACGACTGATTACCGACTATCTCGGCCTGATCATTCTTTACAGCGCCTTTCTCGGCATCGCCTGCCGCAATGCGTGCAATCCCGAAAGCCTGCTGCTCGCGACCGCCCTGTATCTTCAGATCAGCCTGCTGATCGGTCTGCTGATCAATCTGACGAGCGTTTTTCTGACACGCTTTTTCAGGCCGACGGCGGTCAACAATTTCTTCTCGCTGCTCGGCTATTTCAGCGCCTTCATAACGGTGGCACCCTATTTGATACTGAATAATTTCCCGATGCAGATTCTCGAATTCATTGTCGCGAATCTCGACATTCTCAACGAGACGGTTTTCCGGTTCATGGTGCCGGTTCAATGGCTGGCAGTGGCACTTCTCAGCGGCAGTTTCTGCGATGAATTTTTCTTCTTTTCAGGGTTCTGGGCAATTGTGATGCTTGCCGGTACTCTGCTTTTCAAGCTTGCCGTCGACCTGAACTGGTATAGCTATTCACACAGCAGCAGCCGCAAAGGCGGCCGCACCGGGCGCAAATGGTTCAGCGGCCTGATTCACAAAGAAGTGTTGCTGCTGAAAAGCGATTTCAACCTGCTGGTTAACGCGATGATGATGCCGATCACCCTGATTGTCATCGAGATTCTGCTTCTGAAAGAGGTTTTCAAGCTTTCATCGCCAGGTTCGATGCTGAACATAATTGCCGGTGCGGTTATCTATTTTTGCGGTTTCGGCCCGGTAAACAGCATCGGTTATGAAGGCAAAGCAATCTCGCTGCTCGAAACTCTGCCGATCAGGCCCTCTTCGCTGCTTTTCAAAAAAGCCGCATTCTGGATATTCATCGCCGAGGCGATCTTTGTTCCGGCCACGGTTCTAAGCATGCAGCAGATGCATTTTGCACCGGCTTTCATACTGCAGTCGACTCTGATTGCGGCAGTCTTCACCGCCGCCTGCGTTCTTGCCTCGGTCTGTGTTTCTGCCGTTTTTCCCTGTTTTGACAGCAAGATTCTTCAGCAACGTTCGACGCTTGCCGGCAAACTCGCGGCTCTTGGCCTGATGCTGCTGATGGTGCCGGTAAAAGACCTCAGCCTGCCTTCAATTTTCAGCCTCATCGTATTTTCCTGCCTGTTGTATCTGATGTTCATCAAAGCCCGGGCTGCGCTGTTCTTCAGACTCGACCCGCAGGCACAGAACTCTGAATACCAGAAACAGATCGATGTGATGTTCCTGGCACTGGCGTTCGCCGCCGGCGAAATCTCGCTGACCCACATGTTTCATGCGGTCGCACCTGGCATCGACACCGGCATGTGGAACTGGTTCATTCCGGCGGTAATCATTATGCCGATCAGCGCTCTGCTGCTGCTTTCGCACCGTGCGGCCACGCAACCTGGCCAGAATCCAACCGTTCGCAGAGGATTCAACAGTCCGGTGGTCTCATGGGGCATTACAATTCTACTGCTGGCCGCCACAATCGTTCTGACGATCAGTATGCATGTCAGAATGCCTGAACCGGCAGCACTGTTCCGTGACGACCTGTTTCAGATCGCCGATCTGGCGCGCACTGTATCGCTACCGCCAGAAATATGGAGTGGGCTGCTGATAGCAGGCGGCGCAATGTTGAGCGGCCTGTTCGTCTGCCATCTCGGCCGGCGGTTTCCCTGCCATGGGCGTGGCAGCCTGCTGAACGCACTCGCCGGCATTGCTCTGCTGACCCTGCTGTTTCCGGCCAGACTGATGCCGGCCGGGCTTGTCATAGCAACCGCAGTTGCTGCAACCAACAGGCTTACCGGCCGATCACGCTACGCAATCGTGATTGGAGCGCTGGCGTCGGCAGCTCAGGGCATATACTTTATCTTTTTTTAAAAAATCTTGCCAAACCTCCAACTTTTTATACTTTCTCACGCCATAACCTTATGGAGGTTTTTATGCTTACCAGAAGACCATTTCTGATTTTCGGCCTCATCATAGCGATTATGGCGGTAGTAGCCACGCAGGTTAAAGCCAGCCTTAATGAATGGGAGTCGGCGCCTGACGTCGAATCGATGAACCCCGACATGGCCTACGCTCACAGCGGCAACTACATGCAGACCGCCGGTCAATATGACCGCAATGGCGACGGGCGCGTCGACCTGATCGTTGCCGACCGCAACGGCGACGGGCGCGCAGACTACTGGGCCACCGACCGCAACTTCGACGGCCGCTTCAACGACTACCAGTATGACCGCAACTTTGACGGCCGCATCGACCAGTGGGAATACGACCTCGACATCGACGGCATCTCTGACAAGATCTATGTCGACGCCGACAACGATGGTCGCGCCGAACTTTACGCGATGCTCAACCCGATTACCCGAACCTACACCTGGTATGGTAATATGACGAACGTGGCCGCTTCGGGGCAGATGTCGTTCCCGCCCATGAGCGCCAAAAAAATGAAAAAGTATCGTGGTGGTCGTGCTGGCGATTCCATGTAAGAAAGTCTGATGAACAAAAAATCTCTGCTGTCTCTCTGCCTTTCGGCAGGCATTCTCACCGGAGTGCCTGCTTTTACCTTTGCTTCAGAAGCCACGGCTTCAGGAAACCCGCCTGCGTCAGCCACTGCCCTGCCAGTCGCTGCTGAGCCAGATCTTGCCTCTGCCACTATGGGCCCTGCTGCCAAGAAAGTTTCTGCTGCAACCTCAGACAGCGCCATTATGACTGCGACCGGGATCAGCAATTCGACAGCAACTGCCAAAACACCCGAAACAAAAGGGTCCGGCAAAGCTGCCGGCGTAGCAGAAGCCGCTGCAGGCGATGTTTCTGAAAAAACCGGCGAAAAAGTCATCAGTAACTCCGAAGTTGCAGATTCCGACTCTGCGGACGCAGATGCTGAAACAAACGTAGATTCAGAAGCTGCAATTGTAGACTCCAGTTCTGAAGCAGACACAGACCCCGCACTTACAGATACCGACTCTGAAACAGACCCAGACGCCGACCTGAGTTCTGATGCAGATGTAACCCCGGAAAAAACTGCCACGGCAACCCCCGAAGTTTATGACCCGTTCGCGGCCGACCCCTTCACCGGCAGCCCGCTGCTGCGCATGAAAAGGCGTCTCGAAACCCTGGCCGGCATCAACGGCAGAATGCAGAAAAGTGCCGACCTGGCCCTGGCGGTCGCGGTTTCTGCCAGCGAAGACCGTTATTTCCGACGCAACTGCGAATACCTGACCAGGCTGATAAGGCGGTCGCCGTTCCCGGCACTGGCCAGCACTCTTGTTTTTCCTGAATTTCTCGGCATCGCCAATGAGCTGATGCTTGAATCAACCAGAGCGATCATCAATATCTCGATCGAAGACCTGCAGCATAACCCACAGAAGCGTCTGAAAATGCTGAACGAGCTTAACAGCCTGCACCAGTTGACCGGTCAGATTGCGCAGATGCAGAGAAAAGCCCTGCAGAATGTCAAAGATATCGCAGCATCTCTCACCTATCAGGCCCGCCGCCGGTCCGTCGGAGCCCCGCCGGCCGACATGCTGAAAAAAATCATATCTGAAGTGTCACAGCTTCTCGATCAGTCGGCCGGCCGCTGGGAAGCCCTGCTGAACCAGCACGACCACCATCGCGCCCATTTCAGCGGCATACTCGATTATCTTGTCAGCTCGAACGATTCGCTGCCGGCAGTCAGACATGCCGCCCAGCTCAGTCAGATGCTGCGCAGTCTGCTCGATTTCAAAATCAGCCTCGAAGATTTTTATGGCCATGTGTCAGCCTCCCCCGCCCGACTTGGCGACCGGCAGCAGGCCCTGGCAGAAAAACTTGCAAGCCTCGCCAGCCGCTCGAATCAGTTCAGGTCGAGAGTTGCCGCTTTCGATGGCCGTTTCCCGGCCAGAGAGAATGATCCGGCCGCCACGCCGGCCTTCTCATGTGCCGAGGAGCTCACCGAAATTTTCTCACTTCTCGAAAAAATGCAGGTCGCCAAAATCGTTACCGGGCTCGCGAAGGCCGACACCGCCCAGCAGCCAGAAATATCTACGGTAATTGCTTCTGGTTCAGATATCGTGGTTTCAACTGATTCTTCAGAACCAGAAGTTACGAAAAAACCCACTGCTCAAAAGAATTCACCGAAACCAGCTGCAATAAAACCGGCAAATGGGTCTGAAAAGGTCATAACAGCGGCAAAACCGAAGCCGACAGATAAGTCTGAAGCAGCGGTAACATCTTCAGAAAATAAACCGACAGACGAGTCTTATCCGACCTCTGAAAAAGAAAAGCCTGCCAGCTCGGAACTTTCAGAAACCATTACTGAAGAACCCGCAGTTAATGAACCCGAAATCAGAAAAACTCTTCTTGAAGAACTCGTCGCATGGGTAAATGGCAGTCCCTGGCCCATACCTGTGGAGAAAAATGCAGACGACAATGAAGATAAAAATGATAAAGACAAAAATGCAAACAGCGAAGAAATCGACAAAGCTGATTTAACACCGGATTCTGCCTCTGTAAAATAGAGGTAGCCATCAGGGCAACCACACTAAAAGCTCGTATGCTCATCAGAGCAAGATTCCTGCCTGTATCCTCTGGGCATAAGCGCGTATATGAAATTCGTCATTCCGGGCATAGAACTGGAATCCAGAAGTTTAAGGCAATTGCCCTGAGACTATCATCTGTGACACATCATTTAATGATGCCGGGAACCATTATGTCATCTGCGCATTGGTGGCCTAGATGTTACAAATTCCACCCCCAATTAAAGGGCCGGTTTTGGCCTGCAGGCAATTATTGTGAAGCAGTAGTTCCGATTCGTCGACAAGGCAGCAAATCTTATTAAAACCATACGAAAATCAAAGATATTCAATTATCATTGCATTGTTTTTCATAAAATTTGCCGACAGATCCAAACCATGTCTTAAATTTGTCTTATTTCTATATAACCTTTCGCCGGCAAACTGCCGATGGTTATTAAAGAAAGGGTGAAATATGCTCTTTCAACTGCAAGGAGGCAGCATATGAGTCTTAAATTAGGCAGCGACCACGGAAGGTCAATACTTGAACAGCTTCAGAACAAATTTCGCGACCGCGTTGACGAAGAAAAAAACGAAAAACCCTTCTCACCGGCACCATTGAGTCTTAAAGACGTTTTTGAACGTTCAAGAACCCACGAACGCAAAGATTCCGGTAAAACCGATCTGCAGGACAACCCGGAAGCCGGCTCGATCAAGGCTGGCGGTCTCAATATTTCTTTTCAGTTCGATCTTTTCTACGAACTGTCTTCAAAAGTAGAAGCCAAAATGGGTAAACAGGGTGCCAACCGCTTTGCCGAACTGAGCGGCAAGGTTTCAGAAACATTCATGGGTAATTTCAGCCTGTCGATCGACCCGGTCGGCTCTTTCATGAATGGTACCGAAAAGTCACTCGAAATTTCGCCCGAAACCACCGGTGAATTTTTTGATGCGGTTGAAGGTCTTGCCGACCTCAGCCCCGAAGCCCTCGAAAATTTTCTCAAGGAATCTGACGAATTTTTCAATGAGCTCGAAGCCACCTACGGTGAAGCAGATGGCGCTTTCGATCAGATCAAAGGCGTAATGCAGGAACAGGCAAAAGCCTTTTTCGCAGATGTAGAAAAAGCCAGAGCCGACGCTGTCGGCGGCACTGCCGCCACAGGAGCTCTGCCGACGGAAGGCGAAACCGCACTTCCGGCCGCCACTACCGATGTTTCAGCCCTGTTGCCGACCACAGACAAAGAAGACGGCAACGGCTCACTTATCGAAATGTTTTTCAAGCCAGAAGTCAAAGTCAGCCAGTCAGACTACCAGGATTTCCTCAAGGATTTTGTTGAATACGCAGACAAGTTCAAACAGCAGATGTTCGAAAAGCTTTTCAACAGCCGCAATTCTTACGACAAAACCGGTAAAAGCGAAGAACCCGCACCCGCCGGCAAAATCAGCCTCGTTGATACCGCTGCCTGAACTGCCGCCGCGCCAACAGTAACTTCACAGCACAATTAAAATTTCCGCCCCCGTAAATATGACGGGGGCGGCTTTATTTCTGAGAAAAATTAAAGCCGATTTTACGGGCCGCATGTGTTCACGGCAATTGCACCAAAATGCCAGTATTCCTCATCAAAAATAAGATTCCCGCCTCTACCCTATGGGTCATAAACGCTGGGACGCAGTTATTGATTACTGCATAAACAAAATTGAACCGGTTCGTCGGCCCGGTCTATCAGTCGGGTTGCTATTTTTACAGACGATTCTGCTTTTTATTTGCAGTTACCAATAATATTAGTAATTCCGGGCATAGAAACGGAATCAGAGGATCAAAGCGATTGCCCTGAGCATTCGCCTTGATTTGTGTTGATCTGTGTTGATCTGTGTTGATCCGTGGCCAACAACCCGCAAAGCCAGAGTTCATTCTTAATTTATGCAGGGTTAAAGATCCTTCCAGTATTTGACAGCATTTTCGCCGCCGCCGTAATACCAGAAGATGGTTTTTGTTTCTTTGTACCCGTTTTTTTCAAACATCCGCCGAGATGGCGTATTACTTTCACGCACCTCGGCACAGCTTCTCTTCATTCCGTGCTCTCTGAACCATTCTTCAATGGCTTTTACAAGAAATGAACCAGTACCCTTCTGTTTTCGGTCAGGCAGCACGCCGATTTTGTAGACGCGGCCCGATGGCACTTTGAAATGCCGCAGCAGTCCGGTGACGGTCGCAAATATTTTCCCCTCTTCGTCTCTGATTATGAGAGTTATGCTGGTCGGTGAAGTTATCAGATGCCTGAGGTTACGCTTCGGAAATTGATCGACCGCATGCTCAAAACAGACTTTTTCGAAAGCGAAAAGATCGTTAACATCGTCAGGGGTTGCCATGACCACCGGAAAGCCACAAAATTCAATCTCTTTCATAATCCCTGCCCAGTTTTATATTCCCATAGATTCTCAGGTAACTATAGCAGAGGGTGAAAAAAAGTGTACATTTTTTTCTTTTACCTCTTGCGCACTTTTTAAGACACCATTAAAATGATTAGTATCCGGAGCGAGCATTCCCGGATAAGTATATAAGTTCAGGGAGACCGAGAATGAAGCGAGTATCAAGTATCATCGTCGTTGTAACCCTGTTGTTGTGCGCTGCATACACACCTGCAAACGCTGCCGCAGCCAAAGACTGGACCGTAGCAGTGTTCCTTAACGCCGACAACAATCTGGATCCGTTTGGTGTGGAAGACCAGCAGGAAATGGCCAAAGTTGGCTCAAGCAATTTCCTGAACATTGTCAGTCTGATCGACCGCGAACACGGCCCGGCTCAGATCAACTACATCGAAAAAAACAACATCAAAAAGATTAAAGACATGGGCGAAATGGACATGGGCGACTATCGCCAGTTCGTAGAATTCGCCAAATTCATTAAAGAAAATTATCCGGCCAAGCACTACTGTTTCACCATCTGGAATCACGGCTCAGGCTGGAAAAACAAAGGCACCAGCGCCATCTATCGTGGCGTTTCCTACGATGATTCTTCAAACAATCACATCACCAACGCTCAGCTTGGTATTGCGGTTGCAGAAGTCAACAAGATTCTCGGTCAGAAAATCGACATCCTGAATTTTGACGCCTGCCTGATGCAGATGGTCGAAGTTGCTCATGCCGTTAAAGATGATGTTGTATACATGGTCGCTTCTGAAGAACTTGAACCGGGCAAAGGCGCCCCTTATGACGACATACTCCGTGGTGTAAAAGCCGGTATGGACGCTCAGGGTTATGCCCTCAACTGGGTTAACGCTTTTGGCAAATCATACAACGGCGGCAGCCAGGGTTTCGACGAATCAACCCAGTCAGCCCTCGATATGTCGAAGTTTGGCGCGGTTGTAGACTCTGTTAACGGCCTTGCCAAAGCTCTGATGACCGGCAAGAACACCATGATCGTTAAATCGGTTCTGGCCAAAGTTCAGAAGTTCGGCGATCCGGGCAATATCGACCTGATCAATTTCGCCGAACTGCTCCAGGCTCAGACCGGTGTTGACGCTGCTGTAAAGACTGCCTGCGATAAAGTTATCGCCGCTGTTAAAGCCGCTATCATCATCAATAAAGTAACTGGTTCAACCACCAAGAACGCCAAAGGCCTTGCCATTTACCTGCCGGCCAACTTGGTTCTCGAAGCCAAATACAACGGTCTCTGCTTCGCCAAGGCTACCATGTGGGATGAAATGATCGCTGCTCTGGCCAAAAAAGAAGCTGCTGAACGCGTAGTTGCCGGTGTAACCGCTGGCAATCTTGACGAAATGAGAAACCTGGTCGCCGAAGCTGCCCAGAATCCTGAAGCCAGCCGCATCGCCCTGCAGGAACTCAACTTCGCCGTTTACTCAGAAAAACTTCTGCCGAAAGCCATCGAAGGCGAATTCGAAAGCCTGTTCGAAGCACTCAAAGATTCAGTTTCAAACAAATAAGACTGGTTTTTAAAAAAGCCCCCGGAAGCCCGCAAAGCTCCCGGGGGTTTTCTTTTTCCTATCACATCACACTTATCCCCACACCCGCCTCAAGGCATTCTCTTCTCATCATCATGGTCAGAACGACTTCTGTTATGTTCCACCATTCCTGCGGTGGCAGTTAAATCAAAGGCGTTATCCACCAAGTTTTCACCCGTCTTCGCCAGTTAAAGACTCAACAACGAAGTATGAACGAGAAGATTACCGATCGAATGGCAGAGAACCCCACTGGAATATAAAACGGGGCTGATCACAAGCTTGTGAAACAGCCCCATTAGCTAAATCCAAAAACTACATTGCCGCAAAACCCTTCTTAATCAGGCACAATTACGGCATGTCACAGGTCATATTGCAGCAGCCCGGCTCAGCAATTCCTGATGTCTGTAATAATCAGGCTTCTGCGCTTCAACTTTCGTTATCTTTGTCTTTTCATGACCTTTTATTTTAAAAAAGGCAATCGTTGAGCGCATGTTTTCAGCCTGTGACGTCATCTCTTCCGAGGTGGCGGCAAGTTTGGCCGACGACTCGGCGTTCTGCTGAATAATGTTGTCAAGCTGCTGAATCGCTTTATTGATCTGATCAGCACCCGAATTCTGTTCTTTGCACGCCTGACTGATTTCCTGAATCAGTTCAGCGGTTTTCTGAATATCCGGAACGATCTGTGACAGCATTTCACCGGCCCGACCGGCAACTCTGACGCTTGAAGCCGAGAGACCACGAATTTCACCTGCAGCCAGTTGGCTGCGCTCTGCCAGTTTCCTTACTTCGGAAGCGACAACGGCAAAACCTTTGCCGTGTTCGCCGGCACGTGCGGCTTCGATAGCAGCATTGAGAGCCAGAAGATTGGTCTGCCTAGCGATCTCTTCGACAATGGCAATCTTGGAAGCGATTTCATTCATAGCCGCAACGGTTTCTGAAACCGCTCTGCCACCGGCAATAGCATCTTCAGCAGCCTTCTTGGCTATTCTTTCGGTCTGAGCGGCGTTATCGGCATTCTGTTGAATGTTTGAACTCATCTGCTCCATCGACGATGAAACTTCCTCGGCCGCAGCTGCCTGTTCATTGGCACCGGTAGAAAGCTGCTCAGCACTCGAAGAAAGCTCATTGCTGCCGCTGGCAACATTATCTGCCGCCGTTCGCATCTCACCGGCAATACCGGTCAGATTTCTTACGCAGTTGTTCAGATTGACTTTGATTTCGTTAAAGTCACCATTGTAATCGCTGGCGATTTCCTGGGGAATCTCACCCTTGGAAATGCGGTCGATATAGTCCGCGGCAACTTTCAATGGACTGATTACCGCATCAAGAGTGGCATTAACCCCTTCGACGATCTTACGGAAATCGCCCTTATGGCGGGTTGCGTCGGCACGGGCGGCAAGTCTGCCCGCGACTGCAGCCCGTGCCAGAATGTCTGCATCGGCAATCAGAGCCTTGATGTTTTCACGAACCTGCTCAACAGTTTCGTTGATAAACCTCTTCTTGCCGGGGAATATTTCAAGAGTCGCATCCATATTGCCTTCACCAAACTCTTTAATGCAGGCCATGGCTTTTTTCTTCACCGCAATATGGCCAAATACCATTTCGTTGACGCCACGGGCCATTTTCTGATAGGCACCCATGAACTTTGCCTCGTCGATTTTCACATCGATGTCACCACGGTCGTGTTCAGCCGACATGTTGTTCATCTGTATGATAAGACCATTGAGGTTATCTATGCAGTTATTGAGGTTCACCTTGATTTCATTGAAATCGCCTTTGTATTCTCTCGAAATCTTTTCCGGGATATCGCCTTTCGAAATTCGGTCGACATATTCCGCCGACACGTTCAACGGCCCAATGACCGCATCAAGTGTATTGTTTACCCCTTCTACGATGCGACGGAAGTCACCATGATGTTTTTCTGCATCAGCACGGGTTGACAACTTGCCGGCAACAGCCGCTTCTGCCAGCATATTGGCATCGTTTATCAGAGCGGTGATATTATCGATACAGCTGTTGAGATTGCCTTTTATTTCGTTGAAATCACCATTGTAGGTATCGGTGATCTTCTGAGGCATATCTCCCTTTGAGATGCGGTCGATATATTCGGCAGAAACGTTCAATGGCCCGATAACCGCATCAAGAGTATTGTTAACTCCCAGGATAATCTTCCGGAAATCGCCCTGATGCTTTGATGCATCGGCCCGGGCAGCCAGTTTTCCTGCAATTGCAGCCTCTGCAAGCATATTGGCATCGGCGATCAGAGCATTGATGTTATCGATACAGTTGTTAAGGTTGATCTTGATTTCGTTGAAATCACCATTATAGCTGTCGGTGATTTTCTTTGGCATGTCGCCTTTCGAAATGCGGTCGATGTACTCGGCAGATACGTTCAATGGACCGATAACCGCATCAAGAGTATTGTTGACCCCGTCGATAATCCGCCTGAAGTCACCCATATGTTTTTTTGCATCGGCACGGGTGGCCAGTTTCCCGTCTACTGCCGCCCTGGCCAGCATGTTGGCATCGGTAATCAAGGCATTGATATTATCGATACAGCAGTTCAGGTTAACTTTGATTTCGTTAAAATCGCCATTGTAGTTATCGGTGATCTTCTTAGGTATGTCCCCCTTGGAAATCCGATCTATATATTCGGCAGAAACGTTCAGCGGGCCGATTACCGCATCGAGAGTAGCGTTAACTCCTTCGATGATACGCCTGAAATCACCATAATGTCGCATGGCATCGGCTCTGGCAGCAAGTTTTCCGGCAACCGCAGCGGTTGCCAGCATATTAGCATCGGCAATCAGAGCATTGATATTGTCTATGCAGTTGTTAAGGTTGATCTTGATTTCGTTGAAATCACCATTATAGCTGTCGGTGATTTTCTTTGGCATGTCGCCTTTCGAAATGCGGTCGATGTACTCGGCAGATACGTTCAATGGACCGATAACCGCATCAAGAGTATTGTTGACCCCGTCGATAATCCGCCTGAAGTCACCCATATGTTTTTTTGCATCGGCACGGGTGGCCAGTTTCCCGTCTACTGCCGCCCTGGCCAGCATGTTGGCATCGGTAATCAAGGCATTGATATTATCGATACAGCAGTTCAGGTTAACTTTGATTTCATTGAAGTCGCCATTGTAATTGTCGCTGATCTTTTTAGGCATGTCGCCCTTGGAAATGCGATCGATATATTCAGCAGAAACGTTCAAGGGGCCAATTACCGCATCCAGAGTAGCGTTAACTCCTTCAATGATACGCCTGAAATCGCCATTGTGCCTCGTGGCATCGGCACGGGTTGCCAGTTTCCCAGCCACTGCAGCATCTGAAAGCATATTGGCATCGGCAATCAGAGCGTTGATGTTGTCGATACAGTTGTTGAGATTAACCTTTATTTCATTAAAGTCACCTTTATAATCATCAGTAATTTTTCTGGGCATATCGCCCTTCGAGATGCGGTCGATATATTCGGCAGAAACATTCAATGGGCCGATTACCGCATCGAGCATTTCATTTACCCCCTCCATTACCGGCCTGAATTCGAAGTGAAGCTGAGCGGGATTGCCGCGTGCGGACAATTTGCCATTCTTGGCCGCTTCGATGAGGCTGATCATGTCGTCGATCATCATCGAAATGCTTCCATTAACCTTTTTTCCGATTCCAAGAGAGATTGCACCTGCTATCAACACCGCAATTATAAGAACTGCAGCCAGCAGGTTGCGAATATCAGTAATGGGACCGGTAAAATCAGACCAGTTCGCCCCGACCGCAATAAACCAATCCAGAGGTTCGAAGTATCTGAAAGATACGATTTTTTCCTGACCTTCCCACAGATAGCGTTTAACGCCACCCCGGGCAACGATCATTTCCTGGCAGAATGAATGTTGGCCGATACTTTGGCCTTCAAGTTTCGGGTGAAGAAAAAGAGTGCCCTTGCTGTCAAATATATAAGGGTAGCCGGTTTTTCCGACCACCAGCTGGCGTAACTGCTCGATATTTTTACCCATAACTGCATCGAGCGGCGTTCCGACAAACCAGATCCCCACAATTTTACCGGCCGAATCGTGCATCGGCTCATAAACGGTTGCGTAGTTAACTCCGAGAATGCTTGCCTTGCCATAATAGGGCTCATTTTTCCCGACAACGTGGTCGTAAACATTCTGCGCCAGAGGGGTTCCTATTATTCTTTTACCGTCTTCGCCCACAATGTTTGTGGAAACTCTTATCGCCTGGTTATCTTTGATCTGAAATATGGTTGCAGCCGCACCAACCGTCGCTTTAATCTTGTCTACCAGAGAAAATTCATCATTCAGAACCCGCTTTCGATTCTCTGCGGGATTAATAAGCGCCAGCTTGCCATCGACAACTTCTGGTTTCCCGATTGCAGATGCCATTTCGCGCATGACGGCGATATCGCTTCGGCTTTTGGCAACGGCATTTTCAAAGGTGATCTCCAGCTTCTGCTGCAGCTGCAGAGCGAGCTGATCAAATTCCTTTTCTATCTCGCTGCTGATAGCGTATGAAGACTTTGAATAGGCAAAAATGCCCAGAAACAACAAAGGAACTGCTGCCAGAGCAATAGATGAAACAACGACCAGCTTCCAGATCCTGATGTTAGAAAGAAGCCCCTTTGATGATTGTTGTTCACTCATTTGCGGCCTCCTCCAAACATAAACAGACGAAGGCAGATACTACAGACAGACACGCCCCTGCAATCAATAATCTTCTCAACTCTAAACCTCCTCGAACCCTGAATCGGAATTTCTCTTTTTCCTTATCTGTAAATGGCCACGCGGCCACTGAAAACTCCGGTGCTCGAAAACAGCAGGCGATTTCTACGTGGAAATTGCCTGCGGCAATCTCTGCTCGCAGAACTTGCCAGCAAAATGGCTGTTATTTTTGCTCATGGCTATCGATCTCTCACAAAATTCGGGCGCTTAAATTTAATTCGCGCTATTTTTCACAATATAGTCAATATAATAAAATAAACCAGAAATAAATGCAACATTGTCCAGTCCGCAGAATTGTAAACAGTACCCACAAAGCAACCCGAACAGATTTGCCTTCAAAAGCAGAAGATATTTTTTATACCTTGAAGCCCCCGGTTATTTTGCGGATTTACTGCCGATTGCCTTCGACCAATGTTCAGTCCAACTGAAAATTCATGCAGATCATTTGCCGTATCCTGATTAAAATTCTTTATTTAAAGAAAACATTTTCAAGTTTTCTTGACAGGGTACATTTGTAGTCCTATAATCAAAAGATCAGTGTATTTTGTATAAGTATTCAATAAGTATTGTTCTACAATGTTCTGCTTCCCGTATAAGAGTATAAGGAGTAATAAGTATGAAGCGTGTATTCAGCATTCTTGCAGTTATTCTTCTGGCATGCGTTTTTTGTGCTCCGGCCAGCGCCGCGCAGAAAGAATGGACTTTCATGGTTTTCCTCAATGCCGACAACAACCTTGATTCTTTTGGTGTTGGCGACCTGCAGGAAATGGTTTCAGCCGGTGGTTCGAACGATGATATCAACGTTATCTGCCTGCTCGACCGCGAACACGGCCCCGCTACTCTCAACTATGTTACCAAAGATGGCGCTCAGGTAATCGGTGAACCCGGTGAAATCGACATGGGCGACTATAAAGAATATGTAAAATTTGTTGTTGAAACTGCCAGAGCTTACCCCGCCAAGCATTACTGCTCAATCGTCTGGAACCACGGCTCAGGCTGGAAAGATGCCAAAGGCGAAATCATCAAAGGCATCTCTTATGATGACCAGTCTGGCAACCATATCACCACCAACCAGCTGACTGTCGCTCTCGGCGAAATCGAAGCAGCTCTTGGCAAAAAGCTTGACCTGTTCTGCTTTGACGCTTGTCTGATGCAGATGATCGAAGTTGCCTATGCAATGAAAGACGGCTGCGACTATCTCGTAGCTTCTGAAGAAACCGAACCCGGTCAGGGCTATCCCTACCTCGAAATCCTTTCTGGTTTCAAAAAAGGCATGAATCCCGAAGCTTTCGCCAAGCATATCGTAACTGAATATGCCAACTCATACAATGGCGGCAGCGCCGGTATGTCATCGACCACTCAGTCTGCTCTCAAATGCAGCGAAATCGGCAACCTTCGCGATGCAATCAACGGTTACTGCAAAGCTGCCATCGCCGGCAATCACGGCGCTGAATTCAAAGGCGCTCTCAATGCCGCCCAGAAGTTCTACTACCGCACCAACATCGACCTTGGCCATTTCGTAGCTCTTACCAAAAATGCCATCAAGGACGAAGCTTTCCAGACCGCAGCCAGCAAGCTGATGGCCGCTATCGAAAAAACCGTTGTAATGAATGGCATCAGCGGCTACAACACCAAAAACGCCACTGGCATGGCCGTATATTTTCCGGCCTCTTCATACAGTTTCTCACCTGAATACAAAGATCTGGCTTTCGCCAAAGACACCATGTGGGAAGCCATGGTTAAAGATTACTACAAGAAAACCTCAACCAAAGAACTGGTTGCTGCCGTCAGCAGTGGCGATATCTCCGGTCTGATCGACTACGTTGCCACCGCCAACGAAAAGAACCGCGAAATCAGCGCCGATCTGATCGCCAAGATGAACTTCAGAGTGTTCACCGAAGGTGGTCTCGACGAAGCTACTCAGAGCAACGTCAGAAACCTGCTCAGCGAACTGAAAACCAAATAACGAGCTCTCTCTAAAGGGCCGGGGCCAAAAGCTCCGGCCCTTTTTATTTTGCAGCATTCTCCCGTTCTGCATCGATATTCTTGCAGTTACGCCCTGATAAAAAGTCTTTAATCTTTATTATTGATTACTGCATAAACAAAATTGAACCGGTTCGTCGGCCCGGTCTATCAGTCGGGTTGCTATTTTTACAGACGATTCTGCTTTTTATTTGCAGTTGTCAATAACTGCGGCTGCTGTTGATGACTGTAAAATTAAAAGGCTTGTTTCCCCCGGTCAAAGCCCCTATTCATAACATGGCGCGTGCCTGCTGGCAGAACAATCCCACCTTCTCCTCATATCTTGTCAAACACCCGGCTTTATCTTTATGCAGTATCGATAAATATTGGGATCTGTGTTTATCCGTGTTTATCCGTGGCTTATCCGTGGCTTATCCGTGGCTTATCTGTTTTTTTATCTGTGGCATAAAACTGAACCGCCGCCCGGTGGTCAGTCGGGCGGCGGTTCTTTGGAGGAGTTTATAATTTAAAAGTTTCTGGTCTTCGAACAGTGACTTTTAATTATCTCTTTGCGGTTCGACGCATCAGCGGCTCATTCGGCATTGCAGTTTTCTTAAGCTCTTCAAGATTTTTCTGCAGTTCACCAATCTGTTCTTTAAGTTCGATGATCTCGGCCATGATCACCTGGGCTTTTTCCTGGGCCTCTGGGCCACCCTCTTCGTTCAATTTACGCAGTTCAGAATAAAGCCTGTTCACCTGCGCCTGCTTTTGCTTGATTTGCTGACTGAGTTCAAAGAGCTCATGTTTGGTTACGGCAAGCAGAGAACTGCCGGTCAGCGAGAACACAAAAGCCAAAAGAATCAGGCCAAGCCAACTTTTTCTATTAAAAGAACTCATTAATCTGCCTCCATTTATTTCATTTCTGAATAAATATCGGCAGCGGGCCCCTCAAAGTTTATAGTTAATGCAGAATCTGTCGCCTCGAAAATAATAATACTGCAATTGCATAAAAAAGTACAGCCCACCCGAGACTTGATTGCCAGGCAGTGAAAATATTGTCGGTCAGCAGATTGCCGCGACTTTCAAGAATAGTTTCGATTGTATTCACCGAAAAAAGCTCATCCAGATGTCTGGTAAAGCACCATTTGGCCGCGCTTTCATACCAGACGTCGATTTTATTCAGCAGATTGGAAGCGATCATATAAAAGGTATGTATACCCATCAGAGCACTCAAACTGGTAAAAGACATCAGAATCGCCGACTCAAAAAACAGAGCGAAAACAATAAAGAACCCGATCAACATCAGGTTTCCGACAAAGGTGAGCACCAGGAGCTGAAATGCCGATGAGGTGCTGACCAGATAAAGCGGTTTGCTGATATCAAGATTGAGCGCATCAGGCAGCACCCCGGAAGTCTGTGTCAGAGAACGGGCAACCAGAAGGTCGGCCTGCAGGAAAAAGCCACCCAGGCACACGGCCAGCAGCAGAAACAGCATGATAGCCAGTGTTTTCGCGGTAATCACCTGCCAGCGCCTGACCGGCGTCAGCAGCAGCATCTTCATGTAACCACGGCTGAGTTCGGTCGAAAAACTGTCACCGACCACGAGCGCCAGAAAAAATGGCGCAATGAAGGCAAACAGCTTGAAATGAGCGGTAAACAGCCCCTTAACTATTTCATGCAATACCGAAAACTGCACTTCGCCGAAACCAAAGCCCTTGAATTTAACATAAGCCACAATCAGTGCCAGACTGGCAACCAGCGGCACGATATTGAGAGCCAGTAGAAACAGCAGTGCTTTTTTGCGGTTGAGAATCTTCTTCAATTCAAAAAGAATCAGAAACAGCATGCGTCTCATGCCCCACCTCCGACGGTAATACCGTTGCCGGTCAGCCTGATGAAAGTTTCTTCGAGAGAAGCTTCGAGCGGAATCAACGCGACCACCCGCACTCCGGCTTTGATAAGACCGCTGTTGACCTCGGCCGATTTTCCGGTCTGCAGGCTGACGATCAACCCACGCGGGCCCTGATTGATATCAATGACCGCCTCATGCATGGCGGCGAGCAGCTCGCGGGTTTTCGCAGCATCTTCATCAACCACCCTGATCTCCCATTTTTCGCTGTGACCGGAAAGCAGCTCTGAAACGTAGCCCTGCTTGACACATCTGCCGTTGTCAATGATCACAACATAGTTGCAGAGGCGCTGCACTTCGTCGAGCAGATGGCTCGAAAGAAAAATCGAGGTCTTTTCTTCATCGTGAATGCGGGTCAGGATTTCACGCATGTGAACCCGGCCGGCCGGGTCCATGCCGCTGGTAGGTTCATCGAGAATCAGCAGTTTTGGCCGGTGCAGAATGCCGAAAGCAACACCAAGGCGCTGTTTCATACCGGTGGAAAAGGTGCCGAACCTCTGGCGAGCAGCGTCTTTCAGACCAACCATCTCGATCACTTCAAAGATGCGCTGATCGGTAAGTGGCTTGTACAGACTGCCAAACCAGTAAAGATTTTCGTAAGCACTCATCGATTCGATGAATGCGGGGTTTTCGACTACGGCACCGATTTCTTCGAGCGCGATTGTTCGACCACCGGGCATAGTATGGCCCAGCATGGTAATTTCGCCGTCGATGCCGGGAATAAGGCCAAGCAGCATGCGCATTGTCGTTGTCTTGCCGGCGCCATTCGGGCCGAGAAAGCCGGCGATGGTGTTGAGCGGCACCGAAAAATCGAGACCTTTGAGCACCTGTTTCCGACCGAAGTTTTTGCAGAGGCGGCTTACGGTAATGGCGTTATCAGCATTCATGTTCATACCTGATCGTAAAGTTCGTGGTAGAGTTCGCGGCCGAAAACCTTGAGAATGACGGTTGCCGGCACGGCAAGAACCATACCCGGTATACCGCCGAGACTGCCGGCGATGGTCAGCGCCAGCATCACGGTAAGCGGGTGCAGACCGGCATTTTCACCGACAACGTATGGCTGCAGATACCAGCCATCGATGCTTTGAATTATCAGAACCGCAACGGCGACTTTGGCCATAGCGGTAAGCAGCATACCCGAGAAGCCGAACTGAGCAATAGCCAGTAACAGAGCCAAAATCACGGTAAAAAGACCCCCGAGATAGGGAATGAAATTGGCAATACCGGAAAACAGGCCAAGAAACAGGAAAAAATGCAGACCTGAAATCCAGATTCCGACAGTCATAAGCCCGGCAAAAATTGAATTGGCGAGCACCTGGCCGCGCAGCAGTGAACTCAGCTGTTCGTCGAGCTTGCGCAACACGTCGAGAGTTCGTGGCCGATAATCATGCGGAATCAGCATTTTAAAATCGGCATACATTTCGTCCATATCGAGAAGAATGTAAAAAACGAGAATAGGAATCAGAAACATGTTGAACATGCCCGAAAAGGCGCCACCAAGAAAGCCAAACACTTTTTTAAAAGAGGTAACTGCACCATCTTTTACGAGAATCACACCCTGGGCTGCCAGTTCGCGCACCCTGTCGCTCTGTACAAACTCGTCGAGATAGGTTTTGACGTAGGGGTAACTCGAAAACTTTTCGTAAAAATCGAGCCCGAGAACCTTGTAATTGTCGGCAAGCCTTTTGACATCGAGGTTGCTGAGTTTGATCACCAGATCGCCCGCTTCAGAAATCATGGTAATGGTAAATGGCACGATAAAAACCACAAATACCGCAAAACAGGCAAGAAAGACCGAAAGAACCGCCCATGGCCGCGGCACTTTGCGTTCCACCAGTTTTCTGACCACCGGGTTGAGAATATAGGCAACCACCAGTGAAACCAGAAACGGCGCAATAACGTTGGCCAGGTAATAAATACCTATCCCGACCGCTACAAAACCGGTAAGAATCAACCAGTTCTTAACTGAAGAAGGCAGACTTTTCAGAAAAGAAAGCTCAACGCTTCTAACTGCAGACCGTTCGGAAGGCATCGAAACAGCAGAAACCACATCTGGCACGGTCTGGTCTGGTTTCGGAACCTTTTTATCTGCGCTCTTGCGTTTCGACATCAGAGAACATTCCTCATGCTGAGGTTTTCACCGTATATCTTGATGATCAGTTCGATTTCGCCTTTGCCCATATTGAGGTTTCTGGCAATCTGAGGCAGAGAATAGCCCTCAGAAAAAAGTCTGAGAACTTCGTTAACCCGGAAATTAGCCGGTGGTGGAGTTGATGCTGGTTTTCGGCAAAGATCTGTTTTTTTAACCGGAACTTCAGCCACTTCAGCGCGCATTTCCTTTAATGGCAGGTTCACAACCGGTTTGAGAGCAACGGTTGCGCCAGCAGGCTGAGGAGATTGCAGAGGCTGCGCAGCCGGGATACTGCTCACAGCTGATTCGCGGCCAACTGCCCTTAGAACTGGCCGTTCAGAGACCTTGTCGGCATTCTTTTCATAAGCCTGCGGCCGTTCGCCGAGGGTTTCGAAAGTTCTCGGAACGACAGTTTCGCCTGGGCGCTCAAAGCCGCGGCTGTTTGCAGCAGCCACTGCCGGCTCATAGGTTTCAAAGCTGGCTTCAAGAGCCTTCAGATATACAGAAACCTCGTTACTGATCATCATCTTCAGCTCATCAGGATCTAAACTGCCGCTGCCCTGATTCACCTCAGGCCTTTGACAGGCTTCAAGTTCGCTGATGCGGCTATTTAGAGCGGCGATCTTCTTGATCATTTCTTCAAGAGTATCCTGAACTTCTTTGCGAAAACGCTTATCATGGCCCTGAT
>CAZFUG010000045.1:0-22841 GCA_964522035.1 uncultured bacterium | reverse complement strand
CATCAAGCTCAGAAGGGTCTTTGCCGGCAAGTGAAAAGAACGATGACTCGGCCTTACATAGAATCAAAGCCTTTTTGAGAATAGCCCGCAGCAATGAATCAAGCTCGATAAAGAAGCCTGTTTCATCGAGGGTGAGCAATTCCTGAATCTGACGCTTGAGAGTTTCGTTCTCACGAATCAGTGATTCTTTATTAAAACTGCCGCCAGATGGATTCATCCATGAAATGTCAAACATGATGCCGATTCTACCATGCCCGCCGGATTATTACAATCATTCTTCTGCCACCACACGACCTTCTATACGCAGTGCAACCGGGCCGTTACGACTCAAACCGGCGACATAATCCTTCACCACATCACGCTGCTGACGACCAAACTTGAGGTTACGGCCGTTTCTGAACGGTAAAAAGTTATCGCCACCATCAGAAAGAAAATTATTGGTAATCACCGAATAATATTTTTCCGGGTCTATGGCTGTTTCGCCGACTTTTGCCGACACCAGCGCATAATCTGCCGGACTGCGATGCCTGAAAACATAGCTCATGCCGGAAACCTGAAGAACCCCACGCTGCTGACTGGCGGCAATTTTAAGCAGGTCAAGAATATCGCTGCCCTTCAATTCCATCTGCACCATCTGGTTGTCGAAAGGCATGATGCTGAACAGATCGCCGAGAGTAAAGTCCCCGGCCTGAATATTGCTCTGAATACCGCCACTGTTCTGCATCGCAATTTCGCAACCAGATTCCGCACGCATGGCATCAGTGATCAGATTGCCGATAAAGCATTCGGAACTGTATGACTTGCCGTAGTCCTCAGCGAAACTGCCGATCATGCTGTCACGCAGATCTCTATTCTGCCTGGTCAACTGTTCGACCATAGCTTCAACGTCAGGATCAGCATTAATTTCGGCGTGGTCGACAGGAATTCTCCGGCCGGCAATTCTGACAATTTTTACTGGCGGCGGCGTAATCTCAAGATCGAGAACATCAATTTCCTTGGTCTGGTTGTAACCGCTGATTGTGGTTACGACAATTCCGTCTTTTCGCAGCGGCGATGGCGCTTCAATATCGTAGTCGAGCATGACACAGATATCTGGAGAGGCCGAAGCAATTGCCTTCCAGTCTTCGAGAGTGATACGCTCACGACTGTATTGAGTCAGCAGCACGACAAGATCGACCCCTGAACGGCGCAGAGCCTCGACCCGCAGGCGCAGAGAGTCATCAGGCCTGGCAAAAGCCAGCCCCTCGATATTGCTTCTTGCAGTCAGATTAGGCGTTTCTGGTGAAGTGATGCCCATCACCCCGATTTTCAGCCCCATACCAGGGTTGAGGATCAGTTCCGGAGAAATGAACCCGGGGGTTCGACCGCTCTCGGCCTCGGAAATATTTGAACTGATCATGGCAAACTGAGCTTCGTCAGCCAATTCCGCCAGGCGTTTCTGGCCATAACTGAATTCTATATTGCCAAGCAGCATCGCTTCAATGCCGAGAGTATTGAGAATTTTAACGATCGACAAACCGCGCGTGAAATACGAATCGGCTGTTCCGGAGATTTCGGTGCCAAGAGAGAAAATATTGAAAGGCTCACCGGAAAAAGAAGCGACCGTTTCTTTGATGACGGTTGCCATACCGGCAGCCCCGCCCATGCGCCTGCCTTTATAGGGCTCAAACTTCGCCTTGTATGGGTGCATGCGACCGCGACCGATACCGGTGAGAACTATATGATACATCCGGTTGCTGTTCGGATAAGCCAGCCACAGAATCGTCACAATCAGTGAGATTATCGAAGCAACCAGAAAAATCTGCCCGAAACGTAATTTCATAGAATCTCCTGAGGATTCATTTTAGGGGTGCACAGGCAGAAAAGGCAATGTTTTTTTGTATGAAAAAAGGGCTGCCCCTGAGGGCAGCCCCATTTTACTTCTTAAGCTGAAGCTTAGAAACCGTCGATTTCTTCAAGTCTCTTTTCGAAGACTGCTTTTTCAGACTGTTCAGCTACGTGACCGGCGCCGTATTTAACGCCTTCCTGAACTCTTCTGGTTACGTCTCTGATCAGCTTGCGGCTTTCGGGATCAAGATCTTTCATCTTGTAGGTGAAGTAGCTGAAATACTCACCGGGGTTGCCTTTGTTCTGCTGCAGATCCCAGACAATTACCTTGACCAGGAGCTTGGCATTGGCTTCGCGACTTTCATAGGTCGAGTTCACGTTGCTCTGAACATCCATTGAGTAGTTCATGCCAGGAGCAGCAGCCTTTTTGAAGGTGGTGATTTCGCCAGACTGTCTAACGATATCGTTCATCAGCATACCCATGGTTCTGACAGAAATTTCGGCTTCTTCTTTCATCGGAGCACCCTGAGAGGCCTGACCAGCCTGACCGGCCTGACCGGCTTCTTCTGACTGTTCGGTCTGAGAACCCTGACCAGCCTGACCGGCTTCATCACCGGGCTGTTCAGTTTCAGGGGCGGGCTGTTCGGGGGCGGGCTGTTCAGGAGCCGGCTGTTCGTCGCCAGGCTGTTCAGCTTCGTCACCGGGCTGTTCAGTTTCGGGGGCCGGAACCGGTGCCGGATCATCGCCTTCGGGCAGTTCGGGCAGAACCGGATCAGCAGGAGCTGGAGCCGGGGCTGGTTCTTCGCTGCCGGGCATCGGGGCCGGTTCGTCGTTACCAGGTATCGGAGCGGGTTCAGAAGGAGTCTGACCAGCATCGCCACCGGGCACGCCAGGTTCGCCACCTACCGGGGGAAGAGGATCTTCAGTCTGACCGGGGTTGTTGCCCTGACCAGGATTATTGCCCTGACCGGGGTGATTGTTGCCCGGTTTGCTTTCGAGCTTTCTCCAGTGACCTTTGATCCATTTGCCGTTTTTGTCGTAGTGACCGCAGACCCATACGCGGTTCTTGCAGCCAAATACTTTCTTCTTCATCCAGACGCCGCTGTCTTTTACAGCATTGTTGATCTTGGCGCCAGCAACTTTGATAGCCTTGCCGGTTTTGATGGCAGCATTTTTGATGGCCTGGCCGGTTTTTTTGGCAGCGGTCTTGATTGCCTTGCCAGTTTTCTGGGCAGCGGTCTTGATTGCCTTGGCAGCTTTCTGAGTGGCTTTTTTGATAGCCTTACCCACTTTACAGAAGAAGCCTACCTTCTTTTTACCGCCAGAAGACTGATCGTAGCCTTTTCCAGCGAAGACTTCTGCAGAAAACAACATGCAGAACACAGTTACAAGAGCTATTAATCTTGTCCAGGTCTTAGACATCTGTTCATGCCCTCCATCAAAATAAAATAATAATTACTCGTTGCCATTTGTTTATGCAAAAGGTGTACCACGAGCAATTACTGCTCCAGATACAGCTTACCGTAACCAGATACAAAATTCAAACAAATTTTCAGCAGCTGCTGCCAGAATTTAATCGTTTAATTCCTGCAACGCCTCGGCACGGCTGTCAAAACGGCCGGCATAAAGAAAAACGCCAACCATCTCAAGAACCTTGGATGCCATTTCGTTCATGCCGCAAAAAGCCAGCTCACCGGCATGCTCGTCGACAATCTTCTCTGTAACCGTAAGCAGCACTGCAACCGCAGGGCTTTCGAGCATGGTTACCCCGGTAAAGTCGAAAAGGTAGTTGATCACGCCCTCTTCAAGGCTTTTTTCCACCGCTGGCGTAAGCACCTGCGCCAGACCCGTGGTCAGAAATCCTGAGAAACTGACCACCTGAACACTTCCCGAACGGTTAAAATCCAATGTAAATCTCTGATTGTTCAAGTTTCACCCTTAAAATTTAAAAATATTTTTCAGATTTTTGAGTTCTTTGCCCACATCTTTAATCTTTTTCTCTATCTTGTCCTGAGGCGATTGAGGCTGCTGAGGCGCAGGCTGGGAAGCGGCCTCCGGAGCCGGCGAACCTGCCGGGGCCTCTACTGCCGCCGATGCAACCGGTGCTGGAGCGCTGCCACCATCCTTGATCCCGAAAAGTTTGCCAATCGCCTTTTCAGCTTCTTTCTGAACTGCTTCCTTGGCACGCTTCTCGGCAACATCTCTCAACATGCGGTCAAGTGGCAGGCCAACCGACGGCGACATAAAGGAACCCTTTACTGTAACCGGAATATCGAGATACTCCGAATTCCCGACCAGCTGCTTCAGAACATTGCTCTGCTGGCAGGCGGCCCGTGTCAGCTGAATCTGAGCTTCGCCATCGAGTGTCGCATCGAGGCCAACCGAGCCCAGAAAAGTCACCTTGCCGTCTTTCGATTTTCCCATCATGTTTTTGGCATTGATGCGGCCACCAGCGATAAGGTATTCACCGGCAGCGTTGTCAATCGGACCTGAAGCGAGCTGCGGCGCATTGAGCTGGTCTGCAATCTGTCTGACGAAAGGCGGCGAATTGTACTGGCCCTTCGGCATCGCCAGACTGGCATTGCCGTTCAAACTGACCAGACCGGTAGTGTTGCCTTTTGCTGCAAATGTTCCATCGAGACCGCCCCGAAGAATATCCTTGTATTTTGTGTTCTCAGCCAGAAACTGTTCGGTCATCAGCTGGTTGATTTTTGTATCGAATTCAAAGGTAATGGGGTCCTTGTCGACAAATACCTTGCCGCTGGCATTAACCTTGCCGCTGAAGAGCTCCATCGTCGCTGAGCTCACCGTCAGAACGCCCGCGGAATAAACAGCCCGAGCCTGCAGAGCCTTGAACGGAAACTTGAAAAGATCACCCTTTTCGCTTACCGGCGCCGCAAATAACCCAACCGGAACCGATGCCACTCCGTCGACCTTGATTTCGGCCACCGCACCAGTAATCGAACCATTACCGGTGCCACTGCCTTCGACCTTGTAACCCGTATCTTTTAGAAAGAAGCCCGCAACGTCAGTTACATCGAGCGGATCGACCACGAATTTAAAATCAGTGATAAATTTGGCCCAGTTTTTCATGGTACCTGTGACGGTCGCTTTCGACTTGCCCCAGTCAGCTTTCAGCCCGGCAGTATTGAGACCGCCGTTGTCAAACTTGAGCGGGCCATGAATATTTTCGATCGGCCGCAGCACGGCCGGGTGATTGAAGCGACTGGCACGCAGCTCGGCTTCGCCCTTGATAACCGGACCAGACACCGGCCCGGTAAGCTGAATGTTCAGATCGGCATTGCCGCTGAAGTCTATTTCTTTAGACATTTCCTGGAAATTTGTCTGCAGAAAACTGCGGATAGCACTGAGATCAGCACCCGCAATACTGGCCTTTGCATCGACCACCGGCTTTTTGAAATCTTTCAGACTGCCGCTGATGCTGAGTTTCCCGCCAAGAATTTCTGCAGAAAGTTTGTCAAGAACCAGTTTATCCAGATCTGCGCTGGCTGCACCATTAAGATTATTAATCATGAAACCGCGATTGGACAGGTCGGCGGTCAGGTTTTTGAATTCGAGACGACCACTGGGCCTGATGTTGGCAATCGTACCGCCAACCTTCATGTCAAGCGATAGATCGCCTTTGAACTGACCTTCTTTAACCGGGATCTTGAACAGCGCCGCACCCAGGCGCGAAAATTCGTCAACGCTGAGATCACCGTTGGCAGAAATATCAAACCCCAGATCGGCAGCATTCTTTATCGCGCCATTGACCTTTACAACCGCGCCAACCCCTTTAACTTCGAGGCTTTCAATTTTGATCTGCCCTGTAGATGGCCCGATTGAATCAAAACGAACCCGCACTCTCTCGATGGTCGCCTCAGCCGAGGTTTTCTGCTCTCTGACTTTAATCTGCTCAGAGTCAAGAGTTCCGTCGACCCTGACACTTTTTTTGGCATCATAAGCGATTTTACCTTTGAAAGAAGCCTTGCCGCCGGGGATGACCCGGCGGGCTTCTTCGCTGAGATGAGTCGAAACCAGCTTCCAGATTTTATCCAGATTAATTTCGGCTTCAAGCTCACCATTAAAGGTGACCGGTTCCATGGACACATTACCGGCAGGCATTTTGACAAGATTATCAGACATTCTGGCTTCAAAGCCGTTCAGACTCAGCTTGCCTTCTTTGTAGGCGATCTGCCCTCTTCCGATCTGAACCTTTTCAGGCAGGGCCTTGAGCGAAAGCTCAACCTGCTCGGGCTTGGCAGAAACGGAGATTTCTGACATTTCACCATCGGCCATTGCCAAATCGACAGTTGCCGACAAATGCCCTCCTGAAAGCGCCAGGCCATAACCGGCTGGAACAAAACCCTTAACAACCGGCCATAACTGATCGACCGGAACCGGCGACAGTCTTATGCTTGCACTGCCGGTAGGAGGAGACATGCGGCTGAAACTGCACTTTCCTTCAGCATTGAGCCCCGGCTCGATCTTAAGAGAGCACGATTCGGCATCAAGACCGCCTTCAGCCAGCTGATAATTCAGATGAGCCTTGATATCAGCGTTTTTAAAGCCCTGCACATGCTTTTTGAACGATTCAGGAACAAGCTTTTTCAGCTCTTCAATATTATCTGTCTGAACATTCAGATCAGCCACTACATTTGATGGCCAGTAAAGCTTGCCTTCCACAGAAACTCTGGCTTTCCCGGTCAGAATTGCGTCGACGCTGAAGGGTATCGAAGTCGAAAGCAGTGAACGACTCAGAGCGGCTGAATTTAGCTGCACCTCGTGTGTCTGTCCTGAATTGCCATCTTTTACCCGAAAACGCAAATCAGTAAAATCGATGGCATGAAATGGAAATTTAACAGAACTCAGATCCAGAGGAGTTTTTCCTGAGGTACTGTCATCTGTCGAAGCTTTTTTGCCGGCCTTAAGCTCAAGAGCAGTCGAGGCTGAGGCGATCGACAGACTTTCAATCGTCAATTCTCCGGCAAATGCTGCCCACAGATCAGGTCTGATCTTGATTCTGTCGATGTGTGCATCGAGTTTGAGATCGGTCGAGTCGGTTGCAACCACGACATTGTTGATCTCAAGACCAGGAAAAACAACCGCCAGCTTTTCAAAGCGAACATCCATACTTATCGCCTGGCTGACTTTTTCCATCACCATCTTTTCAAGCTGGCTGTCTGTAGTCAGGCGATGATAAACATAGAAAACGGCGATACCGGCAGTAATCGCCAGCAAAACACAAGTTACCAGCAGAACCTTGAAATAGAAAAACAGACCTCGTGCCGGTCTGGCGGGTTTGACTTCGTCTTCGTTCATGTTTGCCTCCGAATTCGTCAAACTGTGAACCGGTTCAGCGCCCAAACTTCTCCCACGCCTGCGCCGGAGCATAATTTTTCTTCACTCTATCACAACCCAGAACAAATTTGAACCACCTGCAAACAGAGCCCGGCAGAGAGAAGATCGGCCCGGACTTCGAAACCTGCAACTGATTGCCGATAGATCACCTGAATATAGATTTTTGCGGAGGCAGAATGCGGTCGAGAAAAATCAGACCTGGTTGCCGAAGACCTGGTAACCTGCTTTACTCTTTAATTCTTCTGTCAATAATGGTTTTGTTCAATGGCTGCACCGGCAAAGGCGACCTGCGCTTCAATCCTCCGGCCGATGGCAGCGAATTTGACATTTCAGGCAAACTTTCGCTTACAGAAATCGTCGAGACAGATCTGGCCGGTTCCATAAGACCGGTTCTCGGAACTGTCAGCGACTTCACAAAATTCAAGGTCAGCTGTGGCGGTGTTACCACTTCGATGGCTAAAGATGGCAGCTTCAGCCTGAAAGACGTCCCGTTCTCACAGACAATGATTATTCGGGCAGAGGCAGGCAAACTGGCATTGATGCGGCGCGTTACCGAAGATGAACTGTTTTATTCAGACCTGAGTAAGCTCACAATCAACCTGCAGACCACAGCCGAAGCACTTATCTATCAACAGGGTGAACTGCTCAAAAAGAACCTCACACCGGCCGACATCAGGGCCAGAGAATACGTCGACCAGGTCACCGCAGTTGTTACCGCCATAAAGCTGATGATGCAGCTGCCCAAAACCGCCGTTACCAAAACCGTTCTCGACCTGCCGGCAGTCACCAGCCCTGCAAAAACCGCAGCAACCAATATTCTTGAAAGAGAGTTAACCCTTAAAGACGCCAACAGTATTCTTCGCCACATTTTGACACGCAAAGACCTCGAAATGCTGAAGGTCTATATCTCGCCATCATTCGGTAACGACTGGGATTCAACATCGACCTGGAATGATGCAATTGCGCATTTCGAAGAGCTTTTCGCCGGCTTCAATTTTGAAGACCTCAGCTGGCGTGTAGTCGACACAGAATTTTTACCTGACAGCAAAGCCCGCATCAGAACCGAAGTAAAATTCAAGCTGAGAAACCTGGCTTCCGAACAGATTGTAAGAGAAAAAACCTACGTGTTCGACGCAATCTGGCGCAAAGAAGGAACTTTCTGGAAAGTATTCAGAAACATGCCATACCGCGATACACACCCGACCCAGGTTGGTGCCGACGACAGATGGGGCGAAATCTCTGCCGCTCACCATGAACTTCAGGCTGCCCTGGCCGTCGAAAAGCTCGATATCTTTGCCAACCGCATTTCACAGACATTCGGCAATGATTTTGATGTCACCAGCACCAGAAATGACCTTCTTGTAACCGCACAGAGCCGGTTCAACGCCATGGATGTAAAAATTGCCGATTACAGCATCGACTCAATCGAGTTCAATGGTCTCGACAAAGCCCAGGTTCACTGTCAGGCCAATGTCAGAGTAATAAGCCTGATACCAGGCATCGATATTGATTCAGGCACGGTTAAAGCAGTCGTTGAATGGAGAAAAGAAGATGGTATCTGGAAAATTGCCCGCAATCTTCCTTACCGCTTCAGCCACCCGACAAAATAAAATTGGTATACAAAGAAAAACCCGGCAGCCTTTGACTGCCGGGTTTTATTTAGAGCTTTATTATTTTTCGAGAGTCTTCAGGCGATTGGCGACGTCGGTATTTCCCGGTGCCATATCTTTTGCTTTTTTAAGCAGCAGAATAACCTTCTGAGCATCTTTGGGCGACTTATAGGAATCTGCAAGTCTAAGCAGCACCTGAACATGTTCGGGGGCATAGGTTGCCAGAATTCTGGCATTTTTCAGAACATCGCGGGCAGTCTTGAGATTCATGGAATCCACCAGACCCGGGTCAATACCTCTGATAAACTGAATTTCCTCGTCGGCATCGCTCTCGTCAGCATCAAATTCTTTTGACACGACCAGACAGGCCAGAGCTTTCTGCAGTTCGCGTCTTTCAACAAGCACAAATGCGAGGCCGCGCAGAGCTGCAGCAAAATCTTCCGGGTTGTCAGCAAGTTCGAGAGCCTTTTCATAGGCTACCTGTGCCGCAACAATGTCGGAACCGCTGTTTTTGCGCAGAAACATGAAGCCGCGTTCGGCAAAAAATGCTGAGCGAACCGGGTTCCAGAAGATAGCCTTCTGCAGGTTGGCAAGAGCTTCTTCATGCTTCCCTTCCTGGAAATCTAGTATGGCAAGAAAGTAATAACCATCGGAGATCGGCTGTTCAATCCAGTCAATCTCTCTTTTGCTGCCGGCTCGCTGTTCGAGAAGTCTGAAAAGTTCCAGTTCCATGGCGGAATGAAAACTTTTGAAAACCTTCTGATCAGTATCCTGGAACTTCTCGTTGCCAAAAACCATCTCATTGGCAACATCACGGGCTTCTTTAAGATTGCCGGTCTTCATTCTTTCCATGAACACCAGCATCATCTGATTGGTCAGAACCACCGGGTCGGCCTTGACAGTCTGAGAGGCAACCTTGATCTCGACCATGCGGCCAGTGATTCCGTCTGTGGCAGCATTGGCGGTGGCTGGTTTTGCAGCCGGGGTCGGCTTATCAGGAGATTGCTGGGCAGAGAGTTGGCCGGCGAGCATTGCCGCAGCCAGAAGACCTATTGGCAGATATTTTTTCAACATTTGTCAGCTTCCTTATAAAAGTTACAATTGGCAAGGCGCAATATACCGCTTAACCTTCAGATTTGCAACCACCTGCCGCTGCCGGAAAATTATCGGCAGGGCGCCAGAAAATGGTCAATTTTAAAACCTGTACCCAGCAGAACCATTCTGTACAGACATTCTGGATCATGGCATATTTTTTGCATTAAACAGGGCTCCGTTCTCACTTTTTTTAAAGAAGGTGGCCCATGTTGCGAAAAATCGTTCTGATTGTGATGTTCACTCTCGCATCTCTTAACCTTCACGCCTTTGACGGTGCCAATTTCAACAGTGCACTCAAAGGTTTTTCAGAAGGCATTTCCCAGACCGCTTATGCGATCAGTGAAAAAGCCGGCAGCGCTGAGCGCGAAGCTTTTTCAGCCGCAGCCGACCGCGCCGACACTGCCGAAAAAAGAATCAGAGATATTCTGAGCACAATCAACACCACTGAAGATTTTGCCGCAGCCGAAAAAGAACTCGCAGCCTTTGCCGCCAGCAGCGACCTTGGCGCCCACACCGTCGCCCTTGTCGAAAAAATGCTCAAAGAACGCGCCACTTTCATTACCAGCACTGCCATGGCCGCCGGCAATGTAACCATCAGCAACAATGGCCGCGCCGCCGAAGCACCACAGCAGCTTCTCAGCAGCCGCCAGCGCCGCATGGTAATGATCGATGTGCCGGTTGTTGAAGCCGTAATCTCCCTTGAAGACACCAAAAACAACCGCCGCCTCGATAATCTCAAAGACATCTTTAAACGCCACAACTGCCGCGTAATCGCCGACAACACCACTGATGGCGGCGACAAGCTCGTACACGGCTTTTATTTCTCCGGCAAAAAATACGTTGTCGACGCCCTTCTCGGTCACTTCGGCGGCGACGTCGTGCAGAGCGACCTCAAGGCCATCGTCAGAATCACCAGCGGTGGTTTCTGGTCAGGCAAGAAAAGTCTTGATTTCGTGATCACTCCCAAGGCCGGCAGCAGCGTTATGGGCGAACTTTCCTGGTATAAATCGGTTGTCGAAAAAGACCCGGCCAGATATCTCGCCGAAAACAACTATGGCGAACTGGCAACCCTCGGTTCAATCGAAACCGTTGCCGGCGAAAAGAAAGTTCTGCTGAAAAACGCCGTTGCCGAAATGTGGGTCATGTCGAAAAACGGCAGCCTCCGCAACGCTTTCTATTCCAGCAGATCTGAACTCGGCGACATCTACGTCAACGCCCGCTGATTGCAATAATGGGAGAAACAAAAATGAATTTCAATAAAACCAGAATTCTGACAGGTGTGTTTACTGCCGGTATCGTTTTAAGTTCTTTTGTTGCCCAGGCTGCCGAAGAAAAAGATATCGCCGAACTCGAAAAACAGCTGATTCAGGTTGAATCACAGTTGCTCGAACCAGAACTGCGTCTCGATAAACTGCAGCAGGATCGTTCGAAATACGACGGTGCCAGCGGCTGGTTCCAGGGCGGCAAAAAGAAAGCCCTCGATGCCGAAATCGAAAAGACCCAGAACCTCGTTAACCAGCAGTATTCACAGATGAAAACTGTCGCCGACCAGGTTCAGAAAATGGTCTTCTCGGTCGCCCAGAGCTTCGAAAAGAGTGGTCAGTACAGCAAGGCGATTGAATACTATCTTAAAATCGAAAACCGCACCGATTCAGTAAGAGAACGTGTCGCTGCCTGCTACAAGGCTGGCGCCGATTACGGTCAGGCCATCAAGTGGCTGCTCGAAATGCAGAGAACCGATAGCGTTCTGCTTGAAGTCGTCGATTGCTGCAAACTCGACAACAGCATGAAAGAGGCTGTTTACTGGCTGTTCGAAATTCTTAAACCCTGGTCAGGCAACAGCGCCGAACTCACCGCTCTCGACCTGATCGAAAAATACGATTATCCGCAGCGCAAAAACGATTACCCCGATTTTTTCCGCCGCCTCTCCGATGTTTACATTGCCAAGGCAGTCACCGCCTACGAAAGTAACTTCCTGCAGGCAACCCGCGATTATCGCAAGGCAGTTGAACTGCTTGCAACTGACATGAACGAAACCCCTTCAATGGTCAGCTTTGCCATTCTCGACCGCCACCAGAACGACTATCGCGCCGCCCTCGAAATTCTCGACCGGCAGAAAGAAGCCGCCGAGCGCAACTTTGAAGACAAAGTCAGACGCGCCCGCAGCGAAATCGACGATGCTGAAGACCGCCTGCGCCGTGCCCGTTACGATGCCGACCGTGATTATGAAACTCGTCTAAGCAACGCCGAGCATACCGTTAAACGCGCCACTGACCGCCTCAATGAACTCAAGGCCAGCACCACCGCCACCCCCGACGAAATCAGCCGCGCTCAGCAGAATCTCGACAGCGCCAATCGCGATCTCGACTACATAAGAAGAAATCGCGAATCAATCATTCGTGACTATATGCTCCCCTACCACCGTGCTGTTGAAGAAGCCCGTGACGCTTACGACAAACTGCTTGCCAACCGCACCAGAATTATCGAAGAATATATCGCCCCCTACAAACGCCAGGTTGCCGAAGCTAAAAAAGCCTACGATCTTATCAAATCTCTGCACGACGCCAACTTCAAGTAAGTATCCGAATAAAAATGGCCGCCTCAAAAGAGGCGGCCATTTTTATTTATGCCGGGCTACTGCGCCCGATCACATAAAACGAATTCCCTGATCACCTCGTATCTCGGACTTTCTTCGCTGAGAACGCTCTTTATCAGGCAGAATCTGCTAACCTGCCAACTGCCATTGAACTTGTGCAGAACCTTGCGGGGCGATCCACCACGGCAACGCGCCAGAGTCAGATGCGCCCTGAACTTTTTCTGGTCGGCCAGGCTGCCAAGACGACTGCGCAGAAATTCTGCCAGGCCGGCAAGCTCAGAACCGCCATCGACCCTGGCATATAAAACACCTGGCTCGCCAGACTCAGGAAAGCATGCGGTATCGGAAATGCTTACCTGAAACGAAGAACGGTCTGAAGCCGCAGCATCACCAATGCCGATCATCTCATCAAGCCGATCAACTGGCACTTCACCCATAAAAGCAAGGGTTATGTGCATCCGCTCAGGCTTAACCGGCCGCCATGGCTTTTCGAGAGTAACCGCAAACCTGTCGAGATCCAGACTTATCGCTTCCGGAACATCCAGGGCAAAAAACAGCCGAAGAGACGCTTCCATTGATTCATTTCGTCTCTTTCATAGCATTAAGAAAACTCTGAAAAACCGTGCGGCAGACCCGTTTGCGAATCATCGCCCGATCGCCCGGCCAGTCGACAAAAGCAGCACTTTCACCACTTGGCCCGGAGACTGCAACCCATGCCGTTCCCGGACTTTTGCCCTCAAGTGGTGCCGGGCCGGCAACGCCGGTTGTCGCCAGACCCCAGTCGGTCTGAAACATTTTTCTGGCAGCAACAGCCATCGCAACCGCAACCTCAGCAGACACAGCCCCATGCTGTCTGATTAAAGCGGCATCGACGCCGGCACAAATCTTAACTTCATTGGCATAAGCCGTCAAAGAACCTTTAAAACAGCTGCTGATTCCTGGGCAGTCAGTGATCTCAGCGGCAAGAACACCGCCGGAAACTGATTCCATGCAGGAAAATGTCTGGCCTCGACCGTCAAGTATCTTTTTGATAGCTGAAACAACAGTTTCATCATCGCAGCCAAAAATCCAGGGAGCAAGAATAAGCTCTATCTCACGAATAACAGGTTCAGCCACAGCCCGCGCCTGATCCGTATTTTCAGCAGCCGCAGCAATTCGAACATCGACGCCGCTGTTACGGGCATAGGTGCCGATTCCGGGGGAGTCCAGACGGGTAAAATCCTTGATCCGCTCAGCCAGATCTGATTCGCCAATGCCGATCGTATGCAGAGTGCGATGGTAAAGCACCCTGCCGGAAGCCGGCAGCAGTTTTTCAACCTGTTCGCACCACATGCGCGTCAACTCGTTCGGCGGCCCGGGAAGCGCCACAATGACTTTCCCGCCTTTGCTTACATACCAGCCTGGAGCTGTACCAACCGGGTTGGCAAGCGCTCCGGCACTTTTGATAAGCCATGCCTGCTTTTTGTTGCCTTCCGGCATAGCACGCTTTCTGGCTGCAAATTTTGCCTCTAGATCTTTCAGCAAAGCTGCATCGATATATGGTTCTTCGTTCACTGCGGCAGCAATTGCCTCTCTGGTCAGATCATCATCGGTCGGACCGAGGCCGCCACACAGAACCAGCAGGTCTGAGCGCGCCGAGGCTTCTTTAACTGCTGCGACAAGACGTTCCAGATTGTCTCCGAGTGTCTGACGACGATAGACAAATATACCAAGGTCGCGCATTCTTTCGCCAAGAAATGCGGCGTTGGTGTCGATAATTTCACCGAGCAGCAGTTCTGTCCCAACACTGATCATTTCAGCAATTAGTGGTTTTTTCATCAGGCCCCCTGACAAGTTTGCGGTTTCTATTCCGGCTTTTTCTCAGGCTGGAGTGCAGAATTCTGTGCCAGTTTTCTTTCGAGTTCAGCCCGGTCACGGGTTTTACTCATTGCCTCATCCTGAGAGATCACGCCATTTTTTACCAGCTGACACAGATCGTCATTAAGCAGCCGATTCCCTTTCATCTGTGCCGTCTGCATTGCATTAGGAAGCATATACGCCTTTCCGGTACGAATAAGGTTGGCCATTGCCGGGTCAACGATAATTATCTCGAAAGCCGGGATACAGCCTCTGGTCGTTCTGCGACAGAGAGTCTGGCAGATTACCCCAAGCAGATTATCGGCAAGAAACATACGAATCTGATTCTGGGATTCGGCCGGAAAATTGTCGACCACCCTGTCAATTGTGCTGGCAGCGGTAGCGGTATGCATTGTGGCAAAAACCAGGTGCCCGGTGTTGGCAGTTTCGAGTGCCATTGCCATGGTTTCGTTATCTCTTATTTCACCGACCATTACCACATCCGGGTTTTCACGCAGGCCGGCCCGCAGTGCCTTGGCAAAGCTGCGGGTATGTACCCCGACTTCACGCTGGTTAACCAGCGCCTTCTGACTGCCATGAACAAATTCAATCGGATCTTCAATAGTAATAATATGACACTTGCGGTTACGGTTGATCCAGTCGATCATAGCCGACATGGTTGTCGACTTGCCGCTGCCGGTTGGCCCGGTTACCAGAACCAGCCCCTTTGGCTGCGTGCAGAAACTTGTAAGAATCTCAGGCAACCCCAGTGCTTCCAGTGAAGAAATCTCGCCCGGAATATACCGAAAAACTGCACTGATACCATTATGGTCGCGCAGCAGATTGACCCTGAACCTGAAACCTTCACAGGTCGAATAGGCAAAATCTTCGTCACAACTCTCGACAAAAGCATCGAGCACCTCGTTGCGTGCCAGTGGCCGCAACATCTCAAGAACTTCTTCAGGACCGGACTTACGCGTTCCCGGGACTTCGACGATCTCGCCATCAATACGCCAGCGTGGCATCTGGCCGGCCGAAAGGTAAAGATCAGAACCCTTTTCGTTTACCAGGCGACGCAGCACTTCATCAATAAAACAGAGATTTTCATGGCGAACTGCAACTTCTGCCGGCTGAGTCGGTGGTGGCGGGCAGACAGCACCTTCAAGGTTTTTCTGGAGCAGTCTGGCAAAGAATTCTGGATCAAAATAGATTGGTCTGATATCGAAATCTTCAGGCAAAACCTGATCTATTGCTTCGAGCTGCTCACGGTCAACCGGCTCGCAGTGTGCTATCAGCAGATAACTGGCAACCATTTTAACCGGGAAAATGTGGTGTTTTTTTAGAAATCCTTCAGGAAAAAGCTTGAGAAGAGAACTATCTATGTCCGGAATCCGGCTTCGATTCTCGAGAAAAGCCGGGTAAGCCAGTGAAGTCAGAATTCTCTGGCTGATTGAAGGAATCAGCGGAATATATACCCCGGGAATAGCGAGAATCTGCTCATGAAAGACTTTTGCAGAAAATGCGATGACCGCCAGTTGTCCACGGGCAAAACAGGAATAGGAATGCGGCTCATTCTGGATCATCGCCATTTCGCCGACCAGTTGCCCACGGGCCAGTCTGACTATTTCCATGCCATCGTTTCGATCATCGAGAACGACAGAAACTTCACCCTTAACGATTACAAGAAAAAATTCAGGCGAAGAACCCGCACTGATGACCTTTTCGCCATCTTCAAAGGTCCAGACTTCTCCGGCAAGATCAACCAGCTCGCTGAGCTTTTCTTCGCCAAGAAATACAAACATTCCGGCCAGACCAAGTTTCTTGCGGGAAAGTGCTTTCAGCTCATTATCGATTTCGAACTTTTTCATCAGACGCTCTTCATCTCAATGTCAGTGGACTTCTGTTCTTTGATGACAGTCTAACGTAAAAAGGCCGTGTTTAAAAGAAAATTTACTGCCATATTTTTCTAAAACAAAAAAGGCGCCCAAGTGGCGCCTTTTTTGTGACTGATATCAACGAAAGAGTTGCGATGGGTCAGCAAAGAAGTTTTCGGCAGTAACCGCCGGAAATTCTTTCCCGATAAGGCCTTTGCCCTGCAGATACTTCGGCACCATTGTCGGCATGGTGGCTCTGACATTGTAAATCATGCTTGGGATGGTCCAGAAACGCAATTTTTTGTCGCTGAACTTGTTCATGAGCACAAGCAGGTTATTTGTGCAGTTGTTGCGGGTAGTGTGATAAAACTCACCAGAGCGGTTGACCCCAGCCTGTTTGACTGATTCGAGCAACAGGTTCTGGTTCTGTGCGGCAGAAAATCTGATCGGATAGACAATCAGCTTTTTGGTATCGAAATGACAGGTTTCGGCGGCATAGTCTTCCCAGCTGGTGAGCAGCCAGATGACACCAAAAGTCTTTTTCAGGCCTTCTTTAAGCGAATAGTTCTGGTCTTTGCGCTGATAAGCCTCGATGCTCAGCACCAGTCCTTTTGATTCGTTGCCGTTTTCGTCAATCATACCGCCTTTTTTGAAGGTAAAGAGCAGCAGACAGTGGGCTGCAAGCCATTCTGGCGGAAACGGTTTCTTGATAAAATACGAGCCTTCGAGAAGTTCAGGTCTGATTTTTACAGTGCGCCAGGCAAATTCAGTTTCGCCGGCCGCATTTTTATCTTTCAGACGACTCCAGCGGACATTTTTAACAATCGCTTCCTTTTCAGAAAGCTTGATTATCTGAGCCGGCTTCTGGTAGTTCTTGTATGGAAGCGGGTCTTTGACTTCGATGCGATTTTCGAACGGGCGCAAAGCTTTAACCGAAAGTTTCGCCAGCTGAATCGAGTCTTTGGCAACGCCATCGATCTGAACCAGCTGCCCGTCATATTTTTTCGCTTCACCGGCAGAAATTTCGAGGGTAAAAACCCGGCAGTCGTCAGTGGTAAAAACTACTGTATCGTCGCGGACATCGAGCATACCATTGAGTCGATAGAATGAGCCAGCCCAGGCCGGCACTGCCGCAACGGCCAGAACAACAGCCAACAGAGCCTGCAGAATTCTTTTATTCATTTATGTACCCCATATTCGTGCGGATTGTTTTAATTATAACGTCACACCTCAAACCCCGCAATACCCGCCAGCATTCTTTCGTCCGGCCAGTAATTGTTTGCTGGAAAAAATAATGACAGTCTGTTATATTTCTGCTGCCGAATTGGCGCGGGAGACCATAAAATGTCTGGCATACTGATAATAAGACTCAAGGGACTTGGTGATATAGTTCACCTGATACCGGTTTTGCGCATGCTGCGCCAGCAGCGCCCGGATGAAACGATCGGTCTTCTCTGCCAGAAACCTTTTGGACAGATTGTTCCGCCCGAACTCAAAATCAGAATTTTTGAACTGCCAAACCACGCCGGTCTCACCGAAACTTTCAGACTGATCCGCGATCTGCGCCGCTGCCGTTTTGAAAAACTTTTCGATCTTTTCGCCAACCCCAGAACTGCTGTTATCAGCCTTTTAAGCGGCATAAGCGAGCGCTACGGCTTCGATTACCGAATCCGCCGCCACGCCTACACCAAAACCTTCTCACCCGCCAACCCGAACCGCCACCTGATGTATCTTTTCGGCGAATTTTTTGCCCATTTCGGGATCACGGGCGAACTCGGGTTTCCGAATCTGGCATGGCCGGAAAAGGTTAAAACAAACGCGCGCAATGCTATCAGCAATGACTTTAACGGGCAGCGACCACTTCTGGGCATCAACCCGCACACCACATACATGTCGAAAGCCTGGCCCGAAGAATACTGGATCGAACTTATCAAACTCTGGTTCGACAAAACTGGCCGAAGGGTTCTGGTCACCTGGGGCCCCGGTGAAAGGGAAGCAGCGGAACGCATAGTGAAAGAAGCCGGAAATGACAAGGCTTATGCGCATACCCCTGTGCGTATTGATGAATTCGCAGCCCTGCTTGCCGACCTTGACCTTTTTGTAACCTCAGATACCGGCCCGATGAATATTGCCTGGGCGGTCAATACACCTACTGTCGCACTTTTCGGCCCAACAACCCGCGAAGCGGTCATGCCCAGGGGCGAAACGCACCTTTCGCTCTTCAATGAAGAATTGCAGTGCCTGCAGTGCCACCTTGAAGTCTGTTCGCACAAAACCTGCATGTGGTCGATGAAACCACAGATGGTTCTCGATAAAATTCTTGCCAGATACGACCTCTGTCACACCAGGAAGCCAGATGCAAAAAGCCATATTTCTTGACCGCGATGGTACGTTGAACCCAGACCCCGGGTACATTTCAAACCCAGATGATTTCAACCTGTATGAGGGCGTTGCTGAAGCGCTGTTTCGCCTGCAGCAGGCCGGCTATATTCTGGTCCTGATCACCAACCAGTCAGGCATCGCCCGTGGCCTGATCACCCCTGAACAACTCGCCAGCATTCATGCAAAGATGCAGAGCCAGCTGGCCAAAGCCGGTGCCAGAATCGATGCAATCTACCATTGCCCGCATCACCCTGATTTTCCGTATGCCGATGGCCTGACAGAATGCAATTGCCGCAAACCCCATCCGGGAATGGTTTTGCGTGCCATCAAAGAGCATGATATCGACCCGGCCACCTCATACGTTGTCGGCGACCGCAGCTCAGACATTAAAATCGGTCTCAAAACCGGCATTACACCGATACTGATCGGCACACAACCAATGCCCGGCTTCGAACAGGTCGCCACATTCGGCAGTTTAAGCGCCGCCGCAGACTGGATACTGAACCGCTAATTTATCGTTGACTTTTGCCGCCGCGCCTTTATAATGGGCGCACCATTGCAATTAAGGTAAGCGATCTTGAATTCAGCAGAATCGGGCGAAGAACAAAGGCATAATTCAGAAAGTGGCAGTGAAACAAAGGTCACACTGGTATCACTTGCCTACTTTTTTTTCGTAATCTGTTCATATTACGTCATCAAACCCATTCGCGAAAGCCTTGCACTTGAGCTGGGAGCCGAAAACATTCCGCTTCTCAACATCACTTCGATGGCCAGCCTCGTGGTTGTCAACGCTGCTTACAGCCTTATCGTCGGCCACTTCAAACGCGACATCTTCATTCCGTTCATCACCAGGTTTTTCGCCGTCAGTCTGCTGGGTTTCTGGGTGGTTTTCTCTTTTCTGATACCGATTCCAGGCTCTGAGCCGGCAAACCTTGCCGGCACGCCGGCCAGCATTGCCGCTGAAGCTCAGGTCGAAAAAACGGCAACAACGGCAGAAATGCCCGCAAACCAGGGCGAGGCCGGGGAACCCCGAAACGCCATTCCCGGCATTGCTGAAAAAGGGACTGAAAACCTTACAGGCACCAAAGAAGCATCAGAATTAAAACCAGGTCAGGTTAAACGCAGGGATCTGACGCTTTTCAAGGTCCTTGCCATAGGTATCTATTATCTCTGGGTCAATATGTTTTCGCTGATGGCCGTGAGCATGTTCTGGTCGTTCATGAACGATGTTTTTTCGCTCGAGCAGAGCAAGAGACTTTACGCGATAATCGGCTACGGTGGCCTGATAGGCGGGCTGGCCGGCAGTGCACTGACGTCGATGCTGGTAAAATATACCGGCACGCCAAATCTCTTCATTCTCGCGATCGTTCTACTATACCCATCGATCTGGTGCATGCAGTATATTCATCGCAATCATTATCGGCCAGAAGGAATACCCGAAGCCGACAACCGGCCGGCTGTGCCGGCACACCCGCCCCGGCCCTGGGATGGATTCATCGCCGTCAGCCGCAATCTGATACTGATTCTGATGGCCCTGGAAATGTTTTTCTACACTTTTTCGACGACCCTTTTTTCTCAGCAGTTCAACCATCTGCTGCAGACTGAACTGGCTGGTATAAACGAAAGAACCGCATTTGTGGCGGGCATTTATGGCTATATCAATATTGTTTCACTGCTGACTCAGTTTCTCGTAACCAGACTGACCATGATGCTGAAAAACCCGGTCTATGGTCTTCTGATGCTGAACCTGATCCAGGTCGTCGGCACTGCGCTGATGCTGCGCAGTCCAAGTCTGACAATAATCAGCTGGACAATAATCAGTCGCTATGCTCTCAACTACTCAACTGGCCGGGTTTTGCGTGAGCTGATCTATATTCCGCTCGACCGCGAGGCAAAATATCAGGGCAAAGGCTTTATCGACACGGTGGTATTCAGGTTTGGCGACGGCCTTTCTTCGGCCGTAATATACGGCGGCCTGGCCTTTTTCTCTTATGGGGTATGGATAGATTATTCAATTCTTGTGGTTATGGCTCTGCAATTTTATGTTATAATCAAGGCCTCGGGTCTCTATAGCCGAACGACTGCGGCAGACCCGCGCCGGTGAAGTATTGCCGGGTGTAAACGAGGCTCAATGACCGAAAAAATTTTCCGGAGGAAATAATGAGCGTTAAAATGATCGTTGTTGGTTCTATCGCCTATGATTCACTGCAGACCCCCAAAGGCAAACGCGAGAGAGCTCTCGGCGGCTCAGCCATCTACTTTTCGACCGTTGCCAGCTATTTCACCAAAGTTGGTCTGGTGGGCGTCGCCGGCAAGGATTTTGAAGATTCACACGTCAGCTTTCTCAAAGATCACGGCGTCGACCTCGCCGGTTTCGACCGCAAAAAAAACGGTGAAACCTTTCATTGGGCCGGCAGCTATGGCGAAGACTTCGGCGATGCCACTACTCATGACACCCGCCTGAACGTTTTCGAATCTTTCGATCCGCAACTGCCAGAAGAATACCGCAACGCCGAACTGGTTTTCCTCGGCAATATCCACCCCGCCCTGCAGCTGAAAGTCATCGAAAAGGTTAACAAACCAAAAATCATCGCACTCGACACGATGAACCTCTGGATCAATACCACGCCCGACCTGCTGAAGCAGGCAATCAAAAAAATCGACATCCTGTTCATCAATTTCCAGGAAGCACTGATGCTGGCCGGCGAGAAAAAATTCGCCCCGGCAGTGGCAAAGCTTCTGACCATGGGCCCGAAACGCATCATCGTTAAGCTGGGCGAACTCGGCGCCATGACCGCCACCAAAGAAAGCCGCTTCTTCACTCCGGCGTTTCCCTGCCTCGACATCACCGACCCAACCGGGGCCGGCGACTCATTTGCCGGTGGCTTCATGGGCAGTCTGGCCCGCCACGGCAATTATACCGAAAACGGTTTCAGGACCAGCATGCTCTACGGCAGCGCCATGGGCTCGATCACCGTTGAAAACTTCAGCCTCGATTCTTACAAAAACCTCAAGCCCGAACTGATCGAAGAACGCTTCAAGGCACTCAAGGCAATGGTCACCGTCGAATAATTTTCAGACCGCGCCAGAAATATCGCAGGGGTTCAGCATGCTGAACCCCTGTTGTTTTTACCGGATTCGTAAGGGCTCAGCATGCTGAGCCCGCGCACTCTTAGAAGAAGTAGCCCTCTTCTGGTTTCTGTGCGCAGCGGCATTTTTGGCCGCGGCCAGCCGGTATAGTGTTTACCAGCCTTATCAGAACCTTATGCAATTGACCAACACTCTGCTGAAACATTCTCACTACTTCTTTCGTGGTTACTTCAGGCACATTGCCGACCAGACCGGCATCGTAATCGGTAATCATCGCGACGTTCACGATGCAGATGCCGAGTTCCTGAGCAAGCACAACTTCAGGATACTGAGTCATGTTGACTGTGTGCCAGCCCATCTGAGTAAACCATTTACTTTCAGCCTTGCTTGAAAATCTTGGCCCGTTGATTACCACGATGGTTCCTTCGGTATGAACGGTGGCACCTTCGGCTTTCAAAGCTGCAACCGCCAGTTCACGCAGTTCAGGGCAATATGGCTCGGCCGCAGAAATGTGCATGACGTCAGGTCCATCGGCGAAAGTGTCTTTACGACCATTGGTTCGATCGACAAACTGGTCACTGACCACAAAATGGCCGGGTTGAATGTTGGGCTGCAGAGAACCAACCGCGCAGGGCGAAATGATACGTGAAACACCGAGTTCTTTCATCGCCCATAGATTAGCCCGGTAATTGATCTGGTGCGGTGGAATCGTATGCTGCCGGCCATGCCGCGGCAGAAAGGCAACCTTTTTGTCGCCGATCGTGCAGATATCAATAATGTCGCTTGGCGCACCGTATGGCGTGCTGATCTTCACTTTTTCGATTTTATCAGCCGCCAGTTCATACATGCCGCTGCCGCTGAAAATACCAATGTCAGCTCTGTGTTTGTTCCGCATCCTGCTTCTCCTGTTACTGGACTTCAAAGATAAGTCTAGCACAACTGCCGGCAAGATTCCCTGACGAATAAGCCAGCTCCGAAATTCTATAGAAAAAAAATCAGATTGCTTTTTCGCAAGCTTGTTTTGCACAGGATGTGCTTATGCAGAACCGCGAGGATAGAGCGGTTCTGATGAGCGAAGCGAATCGCTGGAGCACCCGGCAGCATCTATACTGATGCTGCCGAGTATCGCTGACCTCCTGTCAGCAAAAAAGCAACCCGACTGATAGACCG
>CAZFUG010000044.1:0-23243 GCA_964522035.1 uncultured bacterium | reverse complement strand
CCAAAAAGCAAGAATGGCCGCTTAAAAAATTGTCCATTTTTACTTGACCATTCCAAAGAGACCAGCACTGTTTCTAAGTTACAGAAAGAGAAAGTTTTTGGAAACTTTGCGGTTGGATTTAGTAACAATGCGGCTTTTAAGGGCTGATGTAAAAGTCTGTGTCTAAAAACAATGAAAAATAGTTTTTGGAAACAGCGAGATGAGTTGAGCGAATCTACTTGAGCGGTATTCTCGTTTGGCTACTTGCTGTAAATGTGATAAGCTTCACTGAAGCTGAAGATGTCGGAGTGACCTGATGAAGCCGGTTCAATACCATAATGGCAAGTTTCCGCCGAAAGACCTGGACTGGGGAACGATTGTTCCACTGATTGGGCCTGCCAATGCTGCCGTAGCCAGGTATGACGGACTGCTGGAAGCTATTCCAAACGCATCGGTCTTGTTGAGTCCGCTGACAACCCAGGAAGCGGTGCTTTCTTCGCGCATCGAAGGAACGCAGGCGACTATGGGTGAAGTTCTTGAATTCGAGGCCTCTGAAGCCGGTAAGCTTGTGTCTCCTGAAAAACACGACGATATTCAGGAAATTCTCAACTATCGCAAAGCTATGCGACATGCAATGAAGATGCTTGAAAATCTGCCGCTTTCGCAGAGAGTGATCCTCGAAACTCACGCAGTATTGATGGACAGCGTCAGAGGGCATGGCAAATCCCCCGGTGTTTATCGTAGGATTCCCAACTGGATTGGCCCGGCAGGCTGCAATATTGAACAGGCGAGGTTCGTGCCTGTTTCTGCCGATAAACTACCGGTGGCAATGAGCGAATTTGAAAAATTTATTCATTCAGATCATTGTCCTGATCGGCTTGTGCAATTGGCAATTTTACACGCCGAATTCGAGGCGATTCACCCCTTCCTGGATGGAAACGGGCGGCTGGGGCGCATGCTCGTGCCTCTGTTCCTCTGGCAGGCCAAGCTGATACATCAGCCAATGTTTTACATCAGTGCTTATTTTGAAGCCAACCGCGATGAATACTACGATCGGCTTCTGGCTGTCTCTTCAGGCGGCAAATGGAGCGACTGGTGCGTATTCTTTCTGAAATCATTAAAATCTCAGGCCGAAGAGAATTCCAGAAAGGCTTCAGAAATTCTCGGTCTTTACAATGCCAAAAAGACTCTGCTGGTAGAATTGATGCATTCGCAATACGGAATATTGGCTCTGGACTGGCTTTTCGATCGCCCGATTTTTAAAAGCAGTGATTTTATTGAACATGCCGGCATTCCTGCGCCTTCCGCTCGAAGAATTATTCAAAAAATGCGGGATAGTGGCATTTTAAAGGTCGTGGAAGAAGCGTCCGGGCGCAAAGCAGGCGTTTATGCCTTTGCAGAGCTTTTGAATATTGCTGAGGGCAAGGTGGTATTTTGACGATCATTTTTTAGCAACAAACTGGTTTGTCGATCATTTTTTGCGAATCGTGATCGACAAAAATGTTCAGGTGGTAGTGAAAATGGTAGTGGTTTGTGCATAATCTATGCTCAATTAGGCTGACCAGACAAAAGATGAAATCCTGAGCTGATCAGTAGTAGAGCGAATTCTCACTGAACTTTTTCGAGTCCCGTCCCCGGCACCGAAAAGATCCTCGTGAAAACGAGGATCTTTATTGTTTTAGCCGTTTTAAATTTAGGACTTGCTGAGTTCAGGCCGGCAGATTGTAATATTAACGCAGCAGTAATGGGCTCACTCGCCCGGGAGGTCTTCGATTTCTTTAATTTGGCCGTTTTTAAGTATGGCTTTGGGCAGGTCGAGAAGTTTGTGCGCTGAATCGAGATATTCTCTGGCTTTTTCTATTTCAGAGAAACCGAAGCAGGCAAGAGATATCGAAAATTTTGCGGGGTTTTCGGGGTGGTAGAGCATGATATGCAGCAGTCGTGATTCAATCCGGCCGTATTTGCCTTTTCTGATCAGTGTCAGCCGGTCTGGGCGAAAGTGAAGCAGTTCCGGACCGTCGAGAGATGGCTGAGTTTCTTCAACGACAATGTATTTGAAGCTGGAAAAGGGTTCCTGCCATCTGATCGCGAGAAATGGCCAGCGTTCCGATTCCCATCTGACCATCTTTTTTGTGATCGACATTTCGATTTTGCGGTAGAAAACGCCGAGAAAAGGCACGATCATCATAAGAGACAGCAGGGTGATGACCACGAAATGCTTGCCTGGCCAGCGGAACATCAACCCCATTCCCCAGACGCCCACCAGAGTAAAAGCAATGCAAAAAAGCGCAAAATTGATACTTATCGGGCTGCCGATCTTGACGATCACCGGCATCTGTTTCATCGGCAGATCAGGGCAGGTTCGCATGATTTCTCTGTTTCGTTAATGGCTTTTGCTGAGTCCGGAATAAAGAAAATCGGCAAAAAAAGGCAAAAAAAAAGCGGAGAGGGCGAGATTTGAACTCGCGGAAGGCAAAGCCCTCAACGGTTTTCGAGACCGCCCCGTTCGACCGCTCCGGCACCTCTCCATACAAGTCTCTTTTTAGACCATAAATTGCAACTTTGCAAGCAATTTTAGCTTGGGATTTTTATTCTCTTTCGTTTAAATCTTGAAAAATACACGACCGGTCGCCGGAAAAATAGTTATAATTAAAAGATAAATCCGCAGGTGGTGAAGAAAATGGCTATTAAAAGCAGAAATAATCTGTTTTGTTACAGGCGTTCGTTTCTGTACTTTATTTTTGTGATGTTTCTGGCCTCTTTTGGCAGCTCCTTATGTCTGGCGGCACGACCTGCGTCTGCGGCAATTTCCGGAAAAGATTGCCCGGTGGTTCTGGTTCATGGTTTTATGGGCTGGGGCCGTGATGAGATGGCCGGCTATTCTTACTGGGGCGGCTTTTTCGACATCGAGAAAATGTTTTCTGATAAGGGTTTCAAAGCAGTTACAGCTTCGGTCGGGCCGATTTCTTCAGTGCATGACCGCGCCTGTGAGCTTTTCTGGCAGTTGAGAGGCGGTCGGGTCGATTATGGTGAGGAACATGCAAAACAGTTCGGGCATCGTCGCTACGGCCGAACTTACAAAGCCATGCTGCCCGGGTGGGGTGAAAACAAACCCGTTCACCTGATCGGTCATTCGATGGGTGGCCAGACAATCCGCTACCTGTCGGAACTTCTTGCCCAGGATTACTTTAAACAGGGAACCAGCGAACGCTGGATTCTTTCGATAACCACCATATCGACGCCTCACAACGGAACGACTCTGGCAACAATCGTCAGCAGCGTTTTCTGGAATCTGGCTGAAGAAATTCTGACCGGAGTCAATGCCCTTGCCGGTGGTTCTATTGATGTCGTTTATGACTTCGACCTGCAGCAATGGGGTATTGAACGCCGCCGTGGCGAAAGCCTGCGGGAGCATCTGGGTCGTATTGTCACGACGGTTGGCGACACCATAGATATTTCGTCATATGACCTGGCGCCGCATGGTGCACGGGAACTGAACAAAAAGATCAGAATTTTCCCAGGCATCTACTATATGAGTTATTCGAATTCATCGACCTTCAAGGCCCCTATTATCGGCGTCAGCATTTCGCGCCGTCTTACGATAAATCCGGCGCTTTATCTGCCCGCCGACTTCATGGGCACCTATTTTGGTTCTGCCGTTCCGGCAGGCCGTCATCGCGCCTGGCAGGTAAATGACGGCATTGTTAACACGATTTCCATGTCAGGGCCTTCCAATGCAAAGAAGCGCAGATCACGTTCCGGAAAAGCCATTGAGCCGGGGATATGGCATGATATGGGCCTGACGGAAAACACCGATCACCTGCAGATTGTCGGTCATTATGTAATCGATAAGGACTGGCTGAGCGGTTTTTATGCCGGAATAGCCGATTGTCTGGCTGAGCTCAAGCTCAAGAGATGATACGGACAAATTGCCTGTGGGCTTTTATTTCTGCATGCCCACTTCTATTGAATCGCGAATCTTCTGCCAGTTGATATTTTCAGAGATTTTTGCCAGTTCAGGGTCGGTGAGCATGGCCCTGATTTTGGGGTGTTTGACAAATTCTACAAATTTTTTCTGCATTGCCAGTTCTTTCAGTTCGGAGTCCTGGAGCAGGCTTTGCACCTTGGGGTGCTGGCCAACGCTTTCCAGCTCTGTCTCGACGCTTTTCCAGTCCATGTTCGGCGCCTTTTCAATGAATTTTTTGTCGGCCAGCAGTGGCAGAAGAGCAGCCGGGCCGGTGGCAACCGATGCCAGCATTGGCTGTATTAACGACTGTTCGAGAGTTTTGCCCAGTTCGGCCGTCAGAGAGTTTTCCATTTTGAAGCTGCCGGCCGGAACGTAGCTGAGGGCAAAGCCGGTTATCGCAATCACCGCTCCGGCTTCGGCAACACCGGCAAACAGGCCAAAAATCTGCCCCGGAATGGTGGGAACCTTTGGCTTGAGAATATGCTGCCGGAAAACCCGGCCGACGATAAAATACGAAAGCATGAAAACCAGCGGCCCGCCGACTGTGAGGCCGATGAAATTCGGCATGCCGAGAAGACTGCCGGCTTCGCTTCCGAACTGCCATGAGAGAAATGCCGGCACTGCGATCCGCGACAGCAAAATGATTTCGTTGAACAGGCCATGTCTGAAGCCGGTGAAGCCCCAGAGTGAAGCAAAGCCGACGGCGCCCCATGTCAGAGACTGGTCGAGGTCTCTGGTTTCGATCGAGATGTTGATCAGGCATGACAGGCCGATGCCGGCGAAGATGTAGGCAATTACGTCGGGCCACACGGCAAGAACTTTTTCCTGCTCGACCGGTTGGCTGGTGTCTACGTTCAGGGTCGGAACAGCTGGATTGTTGTAAAATTCCTGCATTTTTTCTGGTGGCCTGCCTTTTGCACAAAATTGAATCTGCTGCGCCAATTATAGCGATACGGCGCAGGCGATGCAAGCCACCTGCAGATCTTACTGGCTGGCCAGTTCGTGAGTCCAGTTGCGGAACCTTTGTTCGAATGCATCGACCGAAAGGGTGCAGACCTGTTGCAGGGCTTTTTCAAAAGGCTTTTGATTCTTCAGCTCGTTAAGAATAAGCCGGGGCGCGGTCATTGTGTAATTCTGAATCAGAAATCTGGCATAAAGGCCGGCCAGATTGTAGGCGGCATGCACTCGCGGGCCGCCATCGAGCAGTCTGATGTCGGCAAATTCCTTTTCGAGCTGTTCGAGGGTCATCAGATTGTCAGGCGATGGTATCTGCGGTTTGAACTCGGTGAAGCTGTCGTCTTTGTTTTCGGCGAAAACTGCCAGGCCTTCGTTAAGCCAGGTCGGGCAGCGGCCATCGGCAGCAATAGCGACAATATTGTGGGTAAATTCGTGCAGGAGAATTTTTCTGGCCGGCAGGCGCGTTTCGGGGTCGGTCTGCGGGAAACTTTCGGCTTTGAGAGTCATAGATCTGCCGCCCTGAGCGAAGCCGCCGGCCCACGAGGTCGGCTTCACTTCGTTGAATTTGATCGGGTCGAGAACGATAATCGAAGTTCTGAAAGCCGGAAAACATTCAAGGTCGCCGGTTACCTGTGCAAAAATCTCTTCGAGGCGCCCGTCGGTCAGTTCTTTGTCAACATGAAAGTAATCGCTGCTGATCGGGGTATAGATGATGAAGCGATGCCCCTGGCGCATGACCATTTCGTTTTCGGCTGCCATGCGGCCAAGGTTGAGCGTGACCCGTTCACGCAACTCGCGGGTCGTTTCTGAATCGTCGTCTTCGATGAGGTGGCGCAGGGTTTCCCAGCATGAGACTTCTTCGGCCGCGTCTTTAAGCTCGGTGTAGCAGGTTGCGAGAAGCTCAAGAGTGGCAAGATCCTTCGGTTTTATTTCGAGAGCCTTTTTCAGTCTGGGTACCGCTTCGGTGAAGCTGCGCTTTTCGAGAGCCAGATATTCGGCGTGCCGGTAAAACAGATCGAAAGATTCCGGAAACAGACCTTCGGCGAGGAACAACTGTGCCCGGTCTTCTTCAGGTATGTCGCTGACGGGCTTTCCCTTCAGCACAGGCTCAATCTTCTGTTTTATTTCGTCGATCTGTTCAGGGCTCAGGCCCATCGTGGCCTGTTCTGCCATGACAGCCGGTATTATGAAGAGCAGGATGATAACAGTCAGAAACAATCGCAGGCCGGCGATTTTAAAGCGGAGTTCTGGCATTTTTAGCCTCCCTGTATAAGGCGATTTAATATTTCAGATGCTCTGGCAGATTTTGGGCCTGACAAGTTGCTTCTTTATGCCGCAATTCTGCCGTTATTATCGAAACGATTCGAATAATGATCTTCAATTCTATTTAAGCATGATTATCAGATATTGCCAAGTGTCAGAGGTTTCGGGCAGAGGCAGTTATGTTGAACTATTGCGTCTGGCAATTTGTCTGTTGATTCATTTTCTGGATTTGACAACAGCCGGCACGCGATCTAATATGGCTGTAACCGGCGATTTTGTGACGCTTTTTTCTGTCTGCCCGCAGCCGCCGGCAAGTTTTAATTACTTCAATGTAATCGGGGGAGTTATGGCACTGCCAGACCGCATTCATATTCCTTTCCGGGTTGCGGTATCGATGGTCTGGAATTACGCCCGGGCGCGGGTTTCTGAACAGGTCAAATCGGTCGCATTCATTATTCTCTACCTGGTTGCCTTTAAAATCATCGTTCTCAACGCGCCGCCAGCAAATGCTCTGCAGATTTCAGCCGGCGTCGGAATGGTCGTGCTGGGTCTGGCATTTTTTCTTGAAGGACTTTTCCTCGGACTGATGCCACTCGGGGAAAGGGTCGGTCTGCAACTGCCGCAGCGATGCAATATTGCAGTGATCATGGGTTTTGGTCTATTGCTCGGAGTGAGTGCTACACTGGCAGAGCCGGCCATCGCTGCTCTCAGACTTGCCGGTATAACTGTCACCCCCTGGGAAACGCCGCTGCTTTATCGACTGCTTGAAGTCGAGACAGACAAACTTGTCATGTCTGTTGGCGCTGGAGTGGGCTTTGCCGTTGCTTTCGGTATGGTGCGTTTTTACTGGGGCGTTTCGATCAAGCCCTTTATCTATTTTCTGGTGCCGGTGTTGCTTGCAATGACGGCCGTCTTTTCACGCGACGAGAATCTGCGGCATATTCTCAACCTCGCCTGGGACACCGGTGGCGTAACCACCGGGCCGGTAACCGTTCCGCTCGTTCTGGCAATGGGTATCGGGGTCAGCCGCTCGGCAGGCAAGCATGAAGGCACGGCATCGGGCTTCGGTATCGTCGCTCTCGCTTCGCTTTTTCCGGTTATTGGCGTTCTCTGCATGGGTGCCTGGCTGAATTCGACCACGCCGAAGCCGGTTTCTGCTGCTGAATTCTTTTCGCCTGGCAATCGTGTTAATGCCATGAAGCTTGTAATCAGTGAAAAAGATCTCGAAACCATAGCTTTTCAGCGCGGTGACGAAACTGCCCGACGTTCGTTCTACGGCAACCAACTGGCTTACGAATCGGCGCTGCGGGTTCTTGCCGACAAGGAAAAACGCGCTGCCCTGCTGGGTGCACTTTCGTTGAATGACTGGCTGGCGCGTCGCGCTTCAGATAATGAAAAAGCCATAGTGGCTCTCGAAATGTCCGGTCGCCCGGCGGTTGCTGATGCTGTCGCCCTTGACAGCGTAGAAGTCGTGAAAAATGAAGCAAAGCTGGCATTTATAGCAGTTGTGCCGTTGGTGATTCTGCTGGTGTTCGTTCTGGTGGTCATTTTACGTGATAAGCCCAGGCGCACTGACGAAGTTCTACTGGGTATTGTGTTTGCGCTGGTGGGCATGGGGATTCTTACCAGCGGTATCAGACTTGGGCTTGGCCCACTCGGCGATCAGGTTGGCCGCCCGCTGCCGCAGGTATTCAGAAGTGAAACCCACGAAGAAGGGCGCATCATTCTCGAGCCATTCGATCTTGGTTCAGTAATGACCTCGTTTTCCCAGCACGGCACTGTCAGCCGGTTCTTTTATCTTCAGGACCGCAAGGGCATACCGCGACCAGTGCCATTTGATGCCAGCCGATTTGATCAGAGGGCCCGCCGTTACGAGCATATCGTCGAACGTCCGCCACTGTTTGGGCCCGAACTGACCATGATCGGTATTGCGCTCGTCTTTATTTTTGCATTCGGCATGGGTTATGGTTCTACGGTAGCAGAACCGGCACTGAGCGCTCTTGGTGCGACAGTAGAAGATCTGACGGTAGGAACCGTTAAAAAAAACGGAGTTGTGCGCACCGTTTCGCTTGGCGTTGGTATTGGGCTTGTGGTGGGGGTTGCCCGTATTCTCTATGCCATTCCGGTCGTCTGGCTGCTGTTGCCATCATATCTGGTTGTCACGGTTCTTACCTGTTTCAGCGAAGATGATTTTGCCGGCATCGCCTGGGATTCCGGCGGTGTAACCACCGGTCCGATTACCGTGCCACTGGTACTTGCCATGGGCCTTGGAATCGGCGGTGAGCTCAATGTTGTCGATGGTTTCGGCATTGTCGCGATGGCATCGGTATTTCCGATTCTGACGATGCTTATTTACGGCATCGTCGTGCAGAGGCGCCAGCGCCAGCTTCTTCAGGCCCAGACGGAGGTAGGCAGCGATGAATGACCTGACGGGCATTTCGCGGGAAGTTTCAAGAATCACTCTTATCGCGCATCAGAGCTTGGGCGGCAAGATAATAGAAATATTCACCAGTCTCGGTGTCAGAACTCTGTTTACCGAGAATTCACGTTGTGTTCGGCAGAAGGTTAATAACAGTTTTCTCGGAATTCCGGGCCTGGGTGTTGAATTCAGCGATGTTGCAACCGAGATTTTCAGGGTTACCGTTCCGCTTGCGGCGGTTGATGCGGTTCTTTGCCGACTGATAAAAGAGCTGGAGCTGCATATTCCAGGTCGTGGGGCTGTTTTTGCGCAGGACATCACCGAAATTACCCGCATGGATGCTTCAAAAGTAAAATGCGAAGAAGTTGATGACCCGGGAATGTTGAAGGACCTGTCGCTTATAACTGGTATTCAGTCGAAGTCAGGCAGTGGAGCCAACCTGTTCAGAATCGCACTGAAGCTGGGAGTTGGGGTACCCGTAGTCTGTCTGGGTATTGGCACCGGTATTCGCGACCGACTTGGTCTTTTGCGCATCACCATTTCGCCAGAGAAAGAACTTGTCTATCTGATGGTGCCGGCGCATGATGCCGATGGCCTGCAGCGTCTGCTGATCGAAGAGGGCCATCTTGACCGGCCGGGCGGCGGGTTTCTCTATCAGACTCCGATTCGCGCCGGTATTGTTGACCCGCTGATCAGAATCGGTCGTCAGGAGCACGCGGCGAGCATCGAGCAGATCATTGCAGCGATAGATGACCTCAAAAAAGGCACTGCCTGGCGCAAGCGGTTTTTCGGCATGGAATCAAACTATGACAATTCAGGACAGCCAGTTTACACGCACCGAGAGATCGGTTTTTTCTGCCATGAAGGCGAAGGTGATGCCTTTGTTCATGCCGCTATGCATGCTGGCGCAGAAGGTGCAACCATCGCCAGACTCAGAGCCAATTATCTCTCGGGCGAAAAAAAAGGTCACAGCGTGCCATGCGAATACGGCATACTCTGCGTCGCCTCGCCTCTAGAACAGCCTGTTCTGGCCGCTCTTTCAGAGGTCGCCAGCAAGCGTGAAGACAACGAATGGGTTCTGCAGTCGCAGAAGGCCTGTTCTGTTTTCTCACACAAGCGCGGCTGAAACTTAATTTATAGCTCGACCGCTGCTTATCTGGTCTCTTTAACCTCGGCGACGCTGAAGAAGAATGCTGGATCTGTGATTCCGGATGCGAAAGTGTTTGGCACGATTATGAATTCACGTGCGTCGAGAACTTCGCCCGTCTCGTCGTCATTGAGGTTTACTTTTACTTTGAATTTGTCTCCATCTGGTTCGACGCCGACGATGCTGCAGGTGGTTGCGCCTCTGTCGGACATTGCCAGCATGAATGCATTCCATTCTTTGCTGTAAGTGATGTGCTCAACACCGGCTGGAACTGCCGCGAGATCTTCGTAGTCGGCAAAGCATGCGGTTGCAAATTCCTGCATGGCTTTGTATGGAACCTTCATTTTATCTTCCTGGATTTCTATCTGTGGGTACTGTTCGCCAAAATTGACGCAGAGATGATAAAGAATATCCCAGGCCAGCTCCTTGTTGGTGCTGAGGAATTTGTCGGTCGGAATGCTCTTTTGTTCTGCAGTAGAGCGAATGATTGAATCAAAAACCGGCAACATTTTTTCGATTCGGTTCCTCGTGTCCTGGGTCATCGCCGGTTCAGAGTTCTGTTGTTTAAAGCCGGGTTCGGCGGGTACTGCGAAACAGGAAGACACTATGGCAGTCACGAGAAAAACGGTCACGAGCAGCTGACGAAATTGCATGTTTACCTCCTGCGTATAAAGGATATTTTAGCATTTTTTGTGAATCTGGTGTCGGTAAATGAATCAGGACTGTGTACATTGCTTCTGGAGCTTGTTTCGTGAAATCAAAGGAAAAATCGTGTCACGGTACGCCATTTTCAAATTTTGTGAGCTTGGCGATAAGCCTTGAATGCCTTTGTTGAAGCTGATTGACGACTGGCAAAAACTTCCTTAGACTTTCTATCACTACCTTGGGTAGGATCTCAAAAATTACAGGAGTTAAAGATGAAAAAGATTTTTGGTGTGTTTTTGTTTCTGGTTCTCGCAACTTTTGCCCCGGCACTGATGGCTGCTGATGTACTCGTTCACCCCGAGGCTCAGATCGAAATTACCGTTCCTGACAAATGGACCAAGGACGCTGAAGGCGACGTTCTCAAGATTAAAGCTCCAGATGGCGAAATGGGAGTTGCTTTCACCGTTCTGGCTGCCGAACAGGCTGATAAAGCTCTTGAAACCATCGACGCCGAACTTGAAAAGGCTCTTGGCGCCATCAAATGGGAAAACGAAGGCAAGGCAACCGCCGAAAAGATCAACGAAATGCCCTGCGAAATCTGGAACGGCACCGCTCAGGAAGGCAAACTTCAGATCGAATGCATCGTTGTTGATTGTCCGTCTGGCAAGAATCTCGCCATTTACTGGTTCGATACACCCGAATCAGAAAAAAAATACGAAGCTGACATCGACGTTATTGTGAAGGGCCTCAAACCGGTAGCTGCTCCGGCCGCTGCTCCTGCTGCTGAACCGGCCCCGGCTCCCGCTCCTGCTGCAACTGAAGAAGCCGGCGACGAAGAATAAGATTCGCATCGCGTAAAGCTCACTGGGGCTGTTTCACAATCATGTGAAACAGCCCCAGTTTTTACTCAGAGATAATGACGATTTTAGCGATCAGGCCCATGGAATCTGGAACAGATTGTAAACGGCAAAGAAGAACACCAGATAGCCGGCGCCAAGAAAACCCCAGCGGATGCCGGTTTTGAATACCAGACCAAGGCCGGCAAAGAAGAGGCTGATGGTGAAGAAAACCTGATTCAGGCTGAATCTGTCGCCGGTAACGTTGGCGTTGCGGCCTTCCTGAAAGCGCTTTTCAGCTGCAGCAAATTCTTCGGTAGCACTTGCCAGCTGGTCTTTAACAAAGCTGTCATCGAGCTCGCTTTCAAGTGAATCGATCAATGCTGCTTCCGGCAGAACTTCAGCTTCCTTGAAAGCAGACTCGTCACCCTTTTTCTTGGTCGGTGTCTGCATGCCTGATGGCAGTTCAAGATATTCGTAAGCATCTTCGCTCAGATATCTCGAATAAATGTTACTGGCAACTTCGAAGTAATTGGCCCGGTCTTCGCCTTCAGCGTTCATACCTTCAAGAATAGCTTTTTTGGCCTGCAGGTCGGTTGCGAAGTCGCCGTTGATTTCAGCGATGCAATCATTGTAGCTGTTGGCTGCCTTTGTGGTCATGTTTGCAGCTTCGCTGAAAGCTTCAGATTGTGTTCCACCCCATAATCCTCCCTGGTAGCTTGCCCATGACGCTCCGATTGCGGCAAGACCCAGCAGAATTGCAGTCAAAAGTTCAAACCACTCAAATGCCTTTTCTGAATTTTCACTCATATTGTTTCTCCTTTTTATTTACTACGGGATGCAGTCAATGACTGCTGAACGCAATGGGAACGATACCAAGCTGGCGGGCTTCGTCGATGTCGATAATCTGATAATCAGGGTCTTCGTCGGCAATGAATTTCTTTTCATGCTTCTGAAAATCCTCCATGGTTTCCTGCAGTGTTTCGACGAAAAAATCTTCACCTTTGCCGCCTGAAAGCATGGTTGTTTCGAGGCAGCAGTAAGATTCCGCCTTGTCATCGAGGTAAAAGCCGAGATACATGTGCCCCGGAACAATTACGAGAAATGGGTTAATGCCGATTTTGTAGAGCACGGAAGCAATCAGAACGCTGCCATCAACGCAATTTGCCTGAATATTGTTAAGAGATTCTTCAATAAATCGGACATTCTGCGAAAAAACCACTTCGGAATGTGCTGACGGCGTGGTGATAGAACTGTATTTTATGCCGCGTTTCTGAAGTGCTGTCCAGATTGCATACACCTGTCTGATAACCTCATCGTTGTCACCTGACTGATAGCCGGTAAAACTGTCGACAATTTTGGTTTTCAGTGCCTCCTTGAGAAGAACATCTATCATCGGGTGGCTTTCATTTACATAAGCGGCGAACAGAAAGCTGATGTCGGCGTAGGATTCGTCTGCAAGGCTGGTATAGAATGTTGGACAGTCATTTATCGAGCGGATTAGCGATGTTTTTGCCTTCGTGGTTGCTTCTTTGCCGTCGACTGAGAGTGAAAAGCTGATGCTCAAAGGGAGAGGCTGTTTCTGTTTCAGCAGAACGTCATATTTGAAGCTGATCTGTGGGCAAAGGAAATATGTCTCGTCAGCTTTTTCAAGGGTGGCTTCAATTGTGGCGGCATTCATGATCAGGTTTTCGTTGATTGTCAGGCGCACTCTGGTTCCTGCTGCGGGGTTTCTTATGGCAATGCCGAGCAGGCCACCCTGATCGCCATGAATTGTCGGGTCAGGGGTTTCAGGGGCATCGAGTTTGATGATCGAAGTGGAAATCAGGAAAGATGGGAAAAAGTTTGCATCCATTTCGATGAAAGGTTTCCAGTCGCCGGGTTTGGCCAGATTCATTTCAGGTTTTTGCACCGTCGACGCTTCTGATTCCTGCTCGTTTTCTTCGACAACTGTTTCTTCGCTTTCTTCTTCTGTTCCTTCGTCATCAGCAACTTCGCCGTCAGAATTGTCTTCATCTGAATCTGACAGGGCTTCTTCATCAGAAGCGGTAGCATCAGAAGTTTCTGGAACGGTCTGGTCGATGATCTTTCTGGTCCAGCCGGAAGCTTTCGTGCCCGGTTCAGTTGAGCGAAGAGGAGCTTTGCCCGACAGTCCGGCGGCTTTTGCTGTCAGTGAGGTGGCGACTCCCTCTGCTTTTGCATTCAGCCCGCTCTGAGAGAAGCCTGGCTCAATTGAGCAGAAGATGAAAACAAGTGTGAGAATGATTAAAAGATGCTTGCTGATACTGCTTCTCCTGTTGATTGACAAAAACAGGGTGCCTGCCTTAAGGCAGACACCCTGAACATCTTGAATCGAATGCCTGGTTCAATTATTCGGCATCACCGGCGGCTTCTTCAGTTGCTGCCGGAGCTGCTGCCGGAGCTGCTGCTGGAGCTGCAGTTTCAGGAGCGGCGGGTTTGATGCCCTTGATTACTTCGGCGATACCGGCGGCATGCTTTTCTTCAGCTGCCTTGGCGGCGAAATAATAAACGCAGAGGGCGTTTTCGGCGGGGGTGATGATGATTGAGACCATTACTTCAAGACCCTTTTCAGCACAGGTGCCTTCGAAGGTGATGGCGGGCATTTCATTGATTTTTTCTTCGACCGGTTCGCCAAAAGTGGTGGTGCCGATTGCTTTGTCGATTTCAGCTTTGGCTTTTTCGAGACCGGCCTGAAGGTCTTTGACATCGAGAACTTCGAAAACGAACTGAACGGCTTCGTCGGGTGAAGCCATGCGGATTGCTTCGTCGGTCATTTCATGTTTCCAGCCATCCGGGCAGACGAGGTCGACTTTTCCATCGGGAAAAGTGAATTCTTCAACGGCAGCAGAGGCGTAACCGGCGAAAAGCACGCAGAACAGAGCGAGGGCAGCGAGAATTTTTTTCATTTGAATTCCTTAACGTCGTCTTGACTTTCCCTTGAATAAAGGATGTACACAAAGCTAACATTGACGTTTTTCGAAGTCAATCTGCCTTAAGTCGCTTGAATTAAGGCTTGAGAGAAAAACGGTGCCCGAGCTTGCGTGACATTTCAGGCCGATTCCGGCGTGAAAGATTTCATAGTTTCTGTAAAGAAGGCAAGAAGCTCCATTCTAGCCTCGTTATCCGAGATGTTTGGCGTAACCGAAAATTCTTTTGCCAGCGGCGAGAAATCAAGGCCCTGCAGCTTGTCTATAGCCGTATTGAGAAAGGCGTTGGCGCAGATTACCGGCCGCACGATCTTGTCGAACGGGCCTGAGGCAATACTGTGATGCTCTGAAGCGCAGGTTTTAACGTAATCAGGCAGTTTCCATTCGGTGGCAAGGCGGGCGCCAACCTCACAGTGAGTCGTGCCGAATATTTCTTTCTCTGTAGCGAGAATGTTCAGCTTTTCAGAAACGGCTTTTGCTACGGCTCTGGCGTATTCTTCGAGATAGCAGAACTGCAGAGCCAGCGAACCTACATCGTGCAGCAGAGCCGCGACTCTTATTTTCCCGAGAGTCATGAGATCTTTCGTCTTTCTTTCGGCCAGTTTAACGGCGAGATGTGCGCAGCATTCGCCATGAATCAGCTTGTCTTTCTGATGGGCAAAATATTTGGTGGCAAGGCTCTGAAAAATCAGTTGCACGAGAACCTGCCTGATACCCTCGAGGCCAAGGTAGGCCAGTGCATTCTCGATATTGTCGACCGGGTTGCGGCGCATATAGAAGGCAGAATTGGCTACCTGCAGAATGCGTGCAATCAGCAGCGGTTCGTCGATGATGCCCTTCTGAATCTTGTCAAAAGAGATATCGGGCTGCTTGAGCATGTCGAGAATGTTCAAGGCCGAGGTTCTGAAGGGCGTAACATCAGCGAAGTCCTTGATCACCTTTTCCATGACGATGGCACTTTTGATGCTGCAGGCTGCATCGTCAGGGGAGACGAAGGCTTCGGCGAAATCATGGGCAAACGGCACCTGTGCCTCGTTCTGATAAGCCATTTTCAGAATCGTCTTTTCAGATATCAGCTTCAACTGCGGGCCAACGTCTGGTGTCAACCGGCATTGAGGCTGCAAAGAAAAAACCACGCCCTTGAATTTGCGCGCCAGAATGTTGAGTGCTCCGATCGACCGGTGTGAGCCGTCGATCAAGGGGTCGGTATTGATGAATTCCATTACCCCGAAACCGCAGTCTTTGACGATGAACGGGTGTGCTGCTGTCGGTGATTCCATGTCGGCCTCGCTGTTGTAATTAACCTGATTTTAACCCGCCGCAAAGAAAAATAAAAGATTCGATTACTATCTCTTCTGTAATAAATGATTTGTTATCATGTGGTTGAATCGTGAAAGTCGGGAGGAGTGACAATGGGCAGAAATTTTGGCAGATTTTTCATTTTGTTTCTCATGCTGCTGATTATTGGCGCTGGCAATGCTGCCGGGCCTGTGAATTCTGAGAAGTCAGAGAGCATACCGGTTTATGCCGAATTTCTGCTTGGTGGCCGGTTAAACGGCGAATGGGTCGAGGCAGAGAAGATTGCCGATAAAATAACTGCCAGCCAGACCTGGAAAGCTTTTGCGTTTGACCGGCAGCTGGCAGACGAGCAGGGCGGCATGCCACGCCGAGAACAGGGGCCGGGCGAATACTGGGATATCACTTTCCCTGCTGCGGGTGAAGGCGATGAGGTAATTCTCAGAGTGGCATGCGACAAGGCAGCGATGCCGAGAAAACCGCGACTGCAAAGCGGTGGGCTCGAAACCTATGAAAAAATCGTGGCTGAATATCTCAAAAAAAATGGCATCACATCGGCGCCAAAGCTCAGGCAGGTCGTTCGCGTCGACCTCGATGGCGACGGCAGTGAAGAGGTTTTTATCGTTGCCGACAATGTCGATGCCACCGTGCCGGTTACCTTTGCCAATACTTATTCGCTGGTGCTGTTTCGTTGCCTGAAAAATGGCAGGGTCGAAACGACGGCGCTGCGCGAAAATTATAATCATGAAGACATCGAGGGCATGGCCGACAGCCCTAATGCTTATAAAGTCTCTTTTGTCGTCGATCTCGACGGTGACGGCACCATGGAAACCATTATTTATGGCCGGTATTATGAGGGTTTCTGGTATGAAATTCATGAATTTTCCGGCGGGGTACTGAAAAAGGTTTTCAGCGAAGGGCTGGGTGCCTGAAATAATTTTTTAAAAAAGTTGAAACCTTTTTGATTCTTTCGGGTCAAGAGATTTTCAGAAAGAATGTAAGGAGGTTTTGCCATGATTGCGGTACAGTCATTGACCCGGCATTTTGGCTCGATAAAGGCCGTAGACAACATATCATTCACGGTCGACAAGGGCGAAATCCTTGGCTTTCTCGGGCCGAACGGCGCGGGCAAATCGACAACCATGAAGATGATTACCACATTTCTGCCGCCCACATCGGGTACGGCAACTGTCGGCGGTTTCGACGTGATAGCGCAGCCGCTCGAAGCACGCGCTAAAATCGGTTATCTGCCTGAATCTTCGCCATCTTACCGAGACATGAACGTTTTTGACTTTCTCATGTTCGCGGCCGAAGTGCGTGGCTATGACGGTGACGAGCGCCTGAACCGGGTTAAAAAGATCATGGAAACATGCAATCTCAAAGAGGTTGCCTATCAGCAGATCGATACCCTCTCGAAAGGCTTCAGGCAGCGCGTCGGGTTCGCCCAGGCGTTTCTGCATGACCCGGAATACCTGATTCTCGACGAGCCGACCGATGGTCTCGATCCTAATCAGAAGCAGGAAGTGCGCAACCTGATCAAGCAGATGGGCCGAGAAAAATGCATTATTCTCTCTACCCATATTCTCGAAGAAGTTGAGGCTGTCTGCAGTCGCGCCATCATAATCGGCGAGGGAAAAATCGTCGCCGACGGCAGCCCTGAAGAGCTGCGCAGCCGTTCTAAGCTGCACGGCGCCATCACTCTCGAACTGATCGGCGTCGATGTCAAAGACGCTCTGGCCGGTCTTGAGAAAGTGCAGTTCGTCGATCGCGTGACCGATCTGACGCCATCGGCCGAAGCAGGTGTTTATGAAAAGAACGGCAAAAAGGTCATCAAACTGCGTCTTTACCCGATGAGTGGCAAGTCGATTGCTCACGAAACCGCAAGTTTCATACATCAGAAAAACTGGCAGGTCGACGGTTTCACCGTCGAAAAGGGCGATCTGAATGAAGTTTTCTATAACCTGACGAAAGGGGGCGTTGCCAGATGAGAAACTTCAAAGCTGTGCTGAAACGCGAGCTCAAAAGTTATTTCGAGTCGCCGGTCGCTTATGTCTTTATCGTGATTTTCCTGCTGGCAACCTCGGGCTGCACCTTCTTTATTTCAAGGTTTTTCGAAAACCGCATTGCCAGCCTTGAACCGTTTTTTATCTGGCACCCGTGGCTGTATCTGTTTCTGGTGCCGGCGGTCGGCATGCGCCTCTGGTCTGAAGAACGCAAGAGCGGCACGATCGAACTGCTGTTCACCCTGCCAATCACCCTGTGGGAAGCTCTGGCCGGCAAATTCGTCGCTGCCTGGCTGTTTATAGGTATTGCGCTGGTACTGACTTTCCCGATGGTGCTTACGGTCGCTTATCTTGGCAGCCCTGATTACGGCATCATTTTCAGCTCGTATCTCGGCTCGTTCATGCTGGCCGGAGGTTTTCTTGCCGTGACCTGCCTGTTTTCGGCGATGACAAAAAATCAGGTTATCAGCTTTGTCATCTCAGTCGTTGCCTGCTTTGCGATGCTGATGCTCGGTGTCGGTGTCTTTACCGACTTTTTGAATCGCTATCTGCCGGTCTGGCTGTCTGATGCGATCTCGGCCTTCAGTTTCTTCACGCATTATCAGGGTTTCCAGCGTGGGCTGATCGACAGCCGCGATCTGGTGTATTTCATTTCTGTGATTGTGTTCATGCTCGCGGCCAATGCCCTGGTGCTTGAACGCAAGAAAGCCGAGTAAGGAGGCAGACAATGACCAGCAATACTAACCATAATACAAAAATTGGCGGCATTGCGGCTTCACTGGCCTCAGTGCTGCTGTTCGGCGTGATTCTCATCGCAGTGAATTTCATTTCTGGCTTTGCAGTTCTGCGTGCCGACCTGACCGCCGAAAAGCTTTTCACTCTTTCTGAAGGCACGAAGGCGGTGCTTGGCAAACTCAACGACAAAACCCGTCTCAAATTCTATTTTTCGCGTTCGATGGCCAACGTGCCTTTTCTCTACAAACAGTATGGCAAAAGGGTAGAGGAATTTCTCGGCGAATACGTATCTGCGAGTGGCGGCCGACTCGAGCTCGAAATTCTCGACCCGCAGCCCGATACAGATGTCGAAGAATGGGCTGTTAAATACGGCCTCGCCGCCGCCGGACTGCCGACCGGTGAGAAGTTCTACCTGGGTATGGTGGCCATGGCTGCCGACAAGGAAGAAGTGATTCCGTTCTTCGCCGTCGACCGCGAAGAATTTCTTGAATACGATATTACCCGGGCCATCGTTCAGGTTTCGGCCGCGAAAAAACCGGTGATTGGTATTCTCTCGTCACTGCCGGTTCTCAGGGCCGACAGTATGCCGTTCATGGCACCGCAGCCGGGGCAGCCAGACGACTGGCTCTTTGTCAAAGAGCTGCGCAAGAATTTCGACATCCGCAAAGTTGAAGAGAACAGTGAGACTATCAGCCCAGAAATCAATCTGCTGATGGTCATTCACCCGAAGAATCTGCCCGAATCGACGGTTTATGCAATTGATCAGTTTGTCGTCAAGGGTGGACGGGCGATCGTAATGGTCGACCCGGCAGCGATGGCCGACAATCAACAGGCTGCCGCCAATCCATTCATGGGCATGATGAATCGCTCATCTGATGTTCCGGCTCTGTTCAAGTCCTGGGGCGTCGATTACAGCCCGCAGAAACTTGCCGCTGATGTTAATCTGGCAACCCAGGTCAATATGGGTCCGCAGGGCCTTGGTAATCATCCGTTGTGGCTAAGCCTCAGAGGCGAATCTTTCAACCGTGAAGCTGCTGTCAGCGGTAAGTTGAACGGTATGTTGTTCGTCAACTCGGGTTTTTTGAGCAAGGCTCAGGGCTCAACTCATGAATTTACCAATATTCTGCAGACTACAGCCGGCGGTAATGAAACCGATATCATGAAGGCGATGACGATTCCTGATGAAATCGTGCGAAGTCTGCCGGCAACCGGTAGTCAGAAGACCCTTGCCGCAATGATAAGAGGTCAGTTTGCCTCGGCTTTTGCAGAACCTCCGGCGCTTGCCGCGCCCGAGGGTGAAGCTGAAGATGCGAAAAAGGCCAGGGAAGCCCGCTATGCCGATCTTAAGACAAAGCACGTGGCCAAAGCCGCTTCGGCCGTTTCGGTAATGGTGGTCGCCGATACCGACCTGCTGCAGAACGATTACTCGGTCAGAGCGGTCAACTTCTTCGGCAGCCTGCTTTTGCAGCCGCTTAACGACAACCTTGCTTTTGTCGCCAACTCGGTAGATCTGCTTGCCGGTTCATCTGACCTGATCGCAGTGCGTTCGCGCAACCGTTCGAACCGCTCGTTCACGAGAGTCGAAGAGATCGAGCGCGAAGCCCAGAAAAAGTGGCAGGAAGAGGAAATCACCCTGACCCGCAAGCTCGAAGAGATTCAGAATCGTATCAACCAGCTGCAGTCTCAGAAGAAAGATGGCGAACGCCTGATTTTGAGCGCCGAACAGCGCGGCGAAGTCGACCGCGCACGTGCCGAGCAGTCTGAAACCATGCGTCGGCGGCGCGAAATACGCAAGCTGTTGCGTCAGGATATCGAAAGCCTCGGCGCCCGGGTTACTTTCGTTAATCTGCTGCTGATGCCAATTCTTGTAATGCTTCTCGGCAGTTTCATCTATTTCAGACAGAACACCAGGAGGTCAATGCTGTGAAAAACCTGAAATTATTGCTGATTGCCATTGTGCTTGTGGCTGTGGCGTTTGCGCTGCAGCATGGCAGCCGGCCTGGCACCGCTTCTGACCCGCTGGTCGGTAAAAGTCTGGTGGCTGCAGGTGACATCGACGGCATTGCCGCCATAACCCTCAAGTCAGATCAGGGGTCGCTTGAGCTGAAAAAGGCCAATGGTGTCTGGCGCCTGCCGGCTCAGCATGATATGCGCGTCGACCGCAACCGCCTCGAAGAATTCTTTCAGCGGGTCAACGATGCAAAAATCGTTGAAAGCGTCAGCGGTAATCCGCAGCGCCATGCCGATCTCGGCGTCGCCTCGGTTGCTGCCGATGCTGCTGTTGTGAGCGGGGCAGACAGTGCGCTGATCGTTTTGAAAGACTCTGCCGGAGTTGCACTGAAAGAAATCTATCTTGGCAAGGGTCGTCAGGCAAAATCGGTAGACGGCAGCCAGGGGTTCGGCAACGATGGCCAATATTTCCGCTTCGGCGGTTCAGACGCGGTCTATCTGCTGTCGAGCTTTATCTGGCTTGATAAAGACCAGAAGAACTGGCTGGGCAAAGAACTGGTAAAAATCAGCGCCGACAAATTGAAGCAGATCAACTGGAAATACGCAGACGGAAAAGAAGAATTCAGTCTGGCCCGTGCCGGTGCTACCGACAGTCTTATTTTGAGCGGTCTTGCCGAAGACATGCAGACAAAACAGTCGGCTCTGCCGGCAGTTCAGAACTTCTTCGCCAATCTGACTTTCGACGATTTTATTGCAACCGACAGCCCGGAACTGCACAAAGATCTCTCTGACCGTCTGGCGCTGACTGTTGAAAGTTTCGACGGCCTGAAACTTCAGATGCTTATCAGCTCAGGTTCAATCGAAATCCCTGGCAAAGGCAAAATGCATCTGCTTTGGCTGAACACTGAATACGCAGGCTCAGATGCTGCGGTTCGTTCTGTCGCTGACGAACTGGCCGCCAATGCGAAAAAAATGCTTTATGCTCTGCAGGAACACCGGGTTAAGCCTTTGATGCTCAAGTCTGCCGACCTAAGTGAAGCGAAACCGAAACCGAAACCGGCACCTCCTGCCGATGCTTCGGGCACTGCTGAAGTTGCCAGTGCGGCGGCTGCTGTGGTCAGCGACAAGGTTTCTGCCAGCCATATTCTTCTTGCCTATAAGGGTGCTGAACGCAGCGAGGCGACTAGAAGCGACGAAGAGGCAAAAAAGCTTGCCGAAGAACTTCTTGAGCGCATTAAAAAGGGCGAAGACTTCGGCAAAGTCGCCTCTGAAAATTCCGATTGCCCGAGTGGCAAGTCTGCTGCCGGTTCGCTTGGTGAATTCGGCAGGGGCATGATGGCGAAAGAGTTCGAAGATGCCGCTTATGCGCTTGAGGTGGGTAAGATCTCAGGTGTAGTGAAGAGTCCGTTTGGGTATCACATTATCCGTCGTGATAAGTGATTAACCCTGATCCGCGGTCTGGCAGGGAGTCAGGGTTTTGATAAAGCCCGCGGAATCGTCATTGGTTTTCAGAAATAAAAAGCCGGTCAGCATGTGGCTGACCGGCTTTCTGCTTAAAGCTTTATTTCTGCTGATGCAGAGTGTCGAATTTCTGCATCTGGCGATATTTTTCAAGATATTCGCCAACGGTTCTGACACGAAGATCATCTTTCTGAAGCAGTCTTGCCTTTTCTCCGACCAGCTTTCTGTTTTCAACCGCGCTGATGAAATCTTTGATTCTGTTGATTCTGCCTTTGTCGAAAGCGAACCCGACAAACGGGTCAGAAACGTTGGCGGCTGATACAGAGGTATTGCGACGATAGTGGCCTGAGCTGCTGCCTGAAATAGAGAGGATCTGTGATTTGTTGAACGAATTGCTGCATGCGTCGGCAAGAATGAGAAGTTCGTGGCGCGAATAGCCGTTTTTCTGGGCGGCGGTTACCAGAAGTTGATCGTGAATGTAGGCGTTTTTGCATGTATTGGCCAGGTCTACCACGTTTCTGGCGCTCATGAATTTGAAGGCAGTGCTGCCGGTGACGGCGTCGAACAGCTGCTGCCGCATTGCGTCATTGTTTATGGCCGCTGAGAATTCGACGAAGTCGTAGCTGCTGACGTAGTCGCGTCTGGCGAAGTCGCCAGCCAGGTTAACGAGGAACTGGTCTTTCAGGTAGCTGTTATTGATGAAGCCGGCAAGCTCGACCATGCTGGCAGCGGTAAAACGCTGGTAGTATTTGTTGGCGCGAACCTTGTCGAAAATCTGACTGCGGGTGTAGTCATTGCTGATCGCTTTTGCGATCGCGACGAAGTCGTCGCCGGTGCGTGCCTGGTCAGCGCCTTCGAGCAGCATCTGGTCTCGGGTGTATGAGTTGCTGACGGTTTCGGCAATTTTCAGAAGCTGGCGGATTTCTCTGGAAATGCCGGAGGCGCTGCCTGGGTGCCCATGGTCATTGTCATGTCCGTGACCCGGAGGATCATATCCGCCCGGCTGACCATCGTCGAATGGGTCGGTGTTGCCGCTGCCGCTGCCAAGCTCTTTCAGACGTTCTTTTGCTTTGCGGGCGAAGGAATTTCCTGGGTAGTTACGTGAACAACGCTGATAAACCCTGATTGCCTTGCGCTGGTCGCCGGTTTCTTCATAGACGCGGCCCAGAACATAAAGAGCATCAGGAATCAGTTCAGAGGAGATACCATCGTCATATTTATCGAGAAAGCGTTCAAATACTCTTACGGCCTGCCAGGGGTCGTTATTTTTAACATGACAGTAGCCAGCGAAATACATGGCTTCTTTTTTGATACGCTCTGAATTGTATTCAGAACGGGCAATATCTTCGAACTTTTCGATGGCATAGGCGTAATCGCCTTTTTCCATAAGACTTTTTGCCCAGCGGAGATCTTTTTCACCGCTGTCCTGGGCATTGCCAGCCGCTAAAACGAAAAACATGAAAAGAACGCCAAGGAAAATTCTGAATTGTTTCACCTGCGTACCTCATTAAGGAGATTTCTATCATTGTACTCGCAAAAAATGTTTTTTTACAAGTAGCGATCGACGGTTTGAGCTGGAGCATCAGGGCAAACGCAAACCTTATTCAGATACCAAGGACTTTTGCGAGGTAATCCTG